>JBOHTL010000560.1:0-2784 GCA_050733735.1 Gemmatimonadaceae bacterium | reverse complement strand
GTCCACGACGTCGCAGGGAAGGAGCGCGCTGTCGAGGCGCAGCGCATCACCCTCGCCCGTGATCACCTCGGCGCCGAGCGCGTCGTTGATGCGGTACACGGAATCGGACAGGTAGCGTCGCCCGTTTTCGGCGTCCGTCGTGGGCCAGAGGAGCGCGATCAGCTTGTCGCGACTCAGCCCGGCGCCCGTCCCCCCGCGCGCACGGACCGTCCCGAGCAGCGCCAGGAGTGCGAGACGCCGCCGCTGAACCGCCCGGCCAGCGAGCGGTTGGCCATCGACATCGATGCCAATGCCGCCGAAAAGCCTGAGTC
The DNA here is from genome assembly GCA_050733735.1 of Gemmatimonadaceae bacterium. Classification (GTDB taxonomy): domain Bacteria; phylum Gemmatimonadota; class Gemmatimonadetes; order Gemmatimonadales; family Gemmatimonadaceae; genus DASPMP01. The sequence goes on along the minus strand of JBOHTL010000560.1, from coordinate 2,473 downwards.
GCTGCACCGTGAACCCTGAGAGGCGGGGGTTAAAGCGTTGGCGATGAACTGGCGAGAGCCAGCCGACGCCGGACTGTGATTCTATGCGCGCCCATGGCTCGGGCAAGGCGCGGCAGTTCGCCCGCCTGCGAAACCTTCAGTCAGGAGCGTCACATGATTCGGACTCATCTCCTCCTCACCATCGGATCGGCAGCGTTGATCGCAACCGCGTGCGGAGATACCGCGCCCGTAGCCGCGCGCGCCGCTCAGTTGCACGCGGGGCATTCGATGGCCTCCGGACCCGTCGCCCTGTCGGCCGGCGCGGAGCGCGACGTCGCCCGGCTGCGGGCATTCACCGCGAAGTTCCACCAGTTCGACGCCGCCGTCGCGGCGGGGTGGAGCGCCCAGATCACCGAGTGCTTCGAGGACGCGACGCTGGGCGGCATGGGGTTCCACTATGGAAATCCCGACCTCATCGATGGCGCGGTGGACGTTCTCGAGCCTGAGCTGCTCCTGTACGAGCCGCAGAAGAACGGCAATCTGCGTCTCGTGGCGGTGGAGTACATCGTTCCGTTCACCGCGTGGACGGCAAGCGAGCCGCCGAAGCTCCACGGCCAGTCGTTCATGCGCAACGAAGCCTTCGGCATCTGGGCGCTGCACGTGTGGCACGAGCGTCACAACCCCCGCGGCATCTTCGCGGACTGGAATCCCAAAGTCGACTGCGACAACGCGTCGTGATCCGACCCACATCAGAGGACTGACGATGCCACGATACGTGATCGAGCGGGAGCTGCCCGGCGCCGGGCAGCTGTCCCCCGCGGAGCTGCGCGCCATCTCGAAGAAGTCGTGTGAGGTGCTGCAGGCGCTCGGCCCCGACATCCAGTGGGTCCAGAGCCTCGTGACCGGCGAAAAGATCTACTGCGTGTACATCGCGCCGGATGCGGAGATCATTCGCGAGCACGCGCGCTGCGGAGGATTCCCGGCGAACACGATCTCCGAAGTTCGCGCCGTGATCGATCCCACGACGGCAGAGGCCGTGGCGGTCGCATAGCGATGCGCCTGGAGGTCGGGAGCGAAGTCGGGCTACGGCCCGGGGTGAGGCGTCGCGAGCGCGCGCTCGATGCGCCGGTCCGGAACCAGCCACATGAACGCGACGAGCGCGTAGATGCTCTGCGAGATCCAGGGCGCCAGAAACGCGGCGCCGATCGCCGTGAGGTACAGGACGGGCGACAGCTTGCCTTTCCAGTCGCTGCCAAGCGCCTTGCGCAGGATGGAATCGGCGCCCTGCGACGCCATGATCCGCAGTTGCAGGATGTAATAGGCGATGGCGGCCATCAGCAGCACGACCCCGTACATCGCCGTCGGCATCGCCGTGAAATGATTCTCGCCCATCCAGCCGGTGACGAATGGCGTCAACGACAGCCAGAAGAGCAGGTGCATGTTGGCCCAGAGCATCGACGCCGTCACGCGCCCGACGACGTGGAACATGTGATGATGGTTGTTCCAGTAGATCGCGACGTAGATGAAGCTGAGCACGTACGAGAAGAACACCGGCGCCAGCGGCGCGAGCACCGCCAGGCCGTCGCCGTGCGGCACTTCCATCTCGAGCACCATGATCGTGATGATGATGGCGATGACGCCGTCGCTGAATGCCTCGAGTCTGTTTTTGCTCATTGGACAAAGATGTTCGCGCCCGAGTGTCCGGATCAATTGGCACTGGCCTGGTTCGCGTCCCGGGCGCAACTTCGGTGTCCAATGGAGGCACCTGTGCGCCCGCTCCCTGGTCTGAGCGACAAGTATGCGATCGAGCGCGAGCTCGGTCGCGGCGGGATGGCCGCCGTCTATCTCGCCGAAGACAAGCGCCACGCGCGCAAGGTCGCGCTCAAGGTCCTCGACGCCGGCGTCGCCGGCTCGATGGGGATCGAACGGTTCCTGCGCGAGATCCGGATCGCGGCGCGGCTCAGCCATCCGCACATCGTGCCGCTGTACGACTCTGGCGAGTCGGCGGGCGCCGTCTTCTACGTGATGCCGTACGTCATCGGCGAAACGCTGCGCGACCGTTTGGCCCGCGGCCCGATGGCGATGCGCGACGTGCTCCGTGTCGCCCGCGAGGTGGCGGGTGCGCTGGACTATGCGCACCGGCAGGGGGTCGTGCACCGCGACATGAAGCCGGACAACATCATGCTCACCGAGGGGCACGCGGTGATCACCGACTTCGGTGTCGCCCGCGCCATCGCGGAAGCGACGCATGCGTCGATCACGAGTGTGGGCATGACGGTTGGCACCCCCGCCTACATGAGCCCCGAGCAGTGCGGCGGTGACGAGAGCCCCCTCGACGGCCGGTGCGACCAGTACGCGTTCGCCTGCGTGCTGTACGAGATGATCACGGGGAAGCCGCCCTTCACCGGATCCACGGCGATGTCGCTCCTGGCGCAGCACCTCACGGCCACGCCGCAGCGACTCAGCGCGCCCGAGCCGGTGCCGGCGACCGTGG
>JBOHTL010000559.1:0-5412 GCA_050733735.1 Gemmatimonadaceae bacterium | reverse complement strand
GCAGTCTGACGCTCACCGGCGCAATCGCGAGATCCTGCAACGTTTACTTCTACCAGCTCGGACTTCGCATCGGGCTTACCCGGCTCGTGGCGGGCGGGGTGAAGTTCGGATTCTCGAGCAAAACGGGAATCGACCTTCCCGAGGAGCTCCGTCCGCAATTTCCGGACGGGATAGCCTATTACAACCAGCGCTACGGCGCGACTGGTTGGACACAGGGGTCCGCAGCCCTGAACCTCTCCATCGGCCAGGGCGACAACTCGCAAACGATCCTCAACATGGCGCGCTTCTACTCCGCGCTCGCCACTGACGGCTACGCGCCGGAGCCGTCGATCGTGAAGCGCGCCAGTTCAGAGAAGACCAGGCTGTTCGACATCGCGGCCGACGAGTACGAAGCCTTGAGACGGGGCATGGTGGGTGTGGTGACAGCCGGTGGCACCGCCGCGAGCGCGGCACTGCCCGGCGTCACCCTCGCCGGCAAGACGGGAACGTCGCAGACCGTGGCACTCGGCCGTTCCTCGGCGTGCGATCACGCGCTGTTCGCGGGTTTTGCGCCCGCTGAAAAGCCCGAGATCGTCGTCGCCGTGATCCTCGAATGTGGCGCGCACGGATACGCGGCGGCACGCGTGGCGTCCGCGATCGTGGGCAAGTACTTCGGCGTCGTTCCCAACTTCCTGGCGACGACCGGCGGATAGTGTTTTCGCGCAGCAAGATCACGGTCGACTGGCCGCTGGTCACAGCGGCGCTGATCCTGTCCATTTATGGCCTCGCAATCGTCTACTCGGCTGGCCAGACGGACATCCCGTCGCCCGTCACGGCCACCGCATGGCGCCGGCAGCTGGTCTGGTTCCTTCTTGGTCTCGGCGGGGCGTACGTCATCAGCCGCGCGTCCGTGCCCATGATGGAATGGCTGGCGGTCCCGCTTTACATCCTCACGATCATCCTGCTTTTCTCTCTGCTCTTCATCGGCACGGGAGCAGGCACCGCCGAGAGCACGAAGAGCTGGCTTTCCATCGGCGGATTGCGGCTCCAGCCGTCGGAGCTGGCGAAGCTGACCGTCGTGCTGATGCTGGGGAAGATCCTCGCGGGATCCAGAGAGGCGCCCAAGACGCTGGTGGATCTCTGGAAGCCGGCGCTGATCGTTGGAATTCCCTGGATGCTGATCGTCGGCGCCAAGGATCTGGGGACCAGCCTCGTCTTCATCGGGATCTTCTTCGCGATGCTCTTCTGGTCGGGGATCTCCTGGCGACTGCTGATCCTCGTGGCCAGTCCGGTAGTCTCGCTGATCCTCGCGTTCAACACCCAGATCTGGGGCGCGTGGTTCATGCTGCTACTCGCGCTCGTGATCTGGTACAAGCCGTACCTCTGGGAAGGTGTGTTCATCGTGGCCGCGAACGTGATCATCGGCGTGGCCGGTCCGCTGCTCTGGGAAAGCCTCAAGCCCTACCAGCGCGCTCGCTTCCAGGTGTTCCTCGATCCCTCCATCGACCCGCGACGCTCCGGGTATCACGTCATCCAGTCCCAGATCGCCATCGGGTCAGGCGGCCTGTTCGGCCAGGGATTCACGGAGGGAACGCAGAAGCGTCTCGCCTTCCTGCCCGAGCAGCACACCGACTTCATCTTCGCGGTGCTCGGTGAAGAGCTGGGCTTTGTGGGCGTGACGCTGGCGCTGGCGCTCTTCCTCACGCTGTTCCTGCGCATCATTCGCGTTGCGGAGCGGGCCAACGACAGCTTCAGCAGCCTGGTGGCGTTCGGATTGCTCGCCGGCTGGTTCGTGCACGTGATCATCAACGTGGGGATGACGCTGAACCTGATGCCGATCACGGGAATTCCGCTGCCGTTCTTCAGCTACGGGGGCACGTTCATGCTCGCGAGCTGGTTGGCCGTCGGCGTCTTGGTGCGCATTGCCCATGAGGGCCGAGGCGGGAAGCACGGCCCCTTCGCGATCTGAGCGAACCACGTTCCGCCTCAGTTGCAGCCCCAGCCGGGCTAAGTGACATTTCCCCAATGGCTTGGTTCCGCAAGGACAAGAAACCCCGGCAACCCCGGCGCGAGCGCCTCGAGATCCCGCCCGATGTCTGGGAGAAGTGCGAGGTCTGCGATCACACGGATATCCGTGAAAAGTTCTGGCGCAATCTGAACGTTTGCCCGAACTGCGAGTTCCACCGGCGGATCCGGGCCAGTGACTACGCCAACATCCTCCTCGACGAGAATTCGATCGAAGAGCTGGAAGTCGAGCTGCGATCCACCGACCCCCTCGGCTTTCCCGACTACCCGCAGCGCCTGAAAAAGGCCTACACCAACGCCGGCGACTCCGACGCGCTGTTCGCGTGCAGCGGAATGCTCGATGGTCTTCCCGTGAACCTCGGCATCATGGACTTCGCCTTCATGGGCGGCTCGATGGGGTCCGTCGTCGGCGAGAAGATCGCGCGCCTCGGCACACGGTCGCTCGAGCGGAAGTATCCGCTGATCGTGATTTCCGCGTCGGGAGGCGCGCGCATGCAGGAGGGCGTCCTCTCCCTGATGCAGATGGCGAAAGTGGCGGCCGTGCTGGCGCAGCTCGCCGAGCGCCGCATTCCGTACATCTCGATCCTGACGAATCCCACGACGGGAGGCGTCAGCGCCAGCTACGCCATGCTGGGCGACGCCATTCTCGCCGAGCCGGGAGCGGTGATCGGCTTCGCGGGGCCGCGAGTCATCAAGCAGACGCTCGGTCAGGATCTGCCCGAAGGCTTTCAGACGAGTGAGTTCCTGCTCGACCATGGCATGCTCGACGCGGTGGTGCACCGCAAGCAGTTGAAGGGCACCGTCGGACAACTTCTGCGGCACATGTCGCACCGTCCGGCGGCCGAAGCATGGGCGTCCGCGTAAACGGAGGGGCCCCCCCACTCGAGGAGGCGCTCAGCTTCCTCTTCGCGCGAACGACAGGGGGCGTCAGGTTCGGTCTGGAGCGCACGCACGCGCTTCTCGATGCCGCGGGCAAACCGCATCGCGCCTGTCCGGTCATCCACGTGGCCGGCACGAACGGAAAGGGAAGTGCGCTCGCCACCGCGGAAGCGCTGCTGCGAGGGCGCGGGCTTCGCGTGGGCAAGTACACGTCGCCGCACCTGGTGGATTTCCGCGAACGCATGCTCGTGGACGGCGTCCCCATCGACGCCGAGCAGGTCGTTGAGTTCGTGGAGCGCTGGACGCCGATGGTGGAGGAGCTGGGTGCGACGTTCTTCGAGGCGACCACGGTGATGGCATTCGATTTCTTCGCGCGCTCCCGCGTCGACGTCGCGCTCATCGAGACGGGACTCGGCGGCCGGCTCGACTCGACCAACGTCGTCGCACCCGAGGTCGCGGGAGTCACGAGCATCGGCTGGGATCACATGGAGTATCTCGGCCACACACTCGAGGCGATCGCGCGCGAAAAGGCCGGCATCTTCAAGGAGGGACGGCCCGCGGTCATCGGCGATCTCCCGCCCGAGCTCTACGACGCGCTGGCGGCGTGCGCGCAGGAGGTCGGCGCACCACTGTTCAGTGTCCGGGACGCCGCCCACGTCCGGGACATCGAGGTAACGGCGCGTGGGACGAGCTGCACCGTCGAGATGTTCGGAGATTCCCGCCGGCTGCATACGCCCCTCGCGGGCCGCCATCAGGCGTTCAACCTGGCGTTCACGCTGCTCCTGCTGCACGCGGCCGGGGATCGCTGTCGCATCTCGCTCGACGAAGCGGCGCCGCTCCTCGATAACATCTGGCTGCCGGGCCGGTTCCACCGCGTGGGCAGGTACATCTTCGACGTGGCGCACAACTCGGACGGTGCGCGGGTGCTCGCCGAGACGCTGCGGGCGGTGACACCGCGGCGACCCCTGCGCGTTCTGTTCTGCGCGCTGCGCGACAAGGAATGGAAGGACATGATCACCACGCTGAGTCCCGTGGTGGACGACTTCGTGCTCACCGACGCGCCCACGGCGCCGTCGAGCAGACGGTGGAATCTGGAGGAGGCCGGCGCATTTCTGCGGCGCATCGGCGCGAACGGATCGGTGGCGTGGACCTTCGAGGAAGCGCTGCGCATCGCCGATGAAGCGCCCACCGTCGTCGTGACGGGGTCCTTCCACACCGTCGGCGACGCCATGGCTCGTTTGCAGGTGTCTCCCTTCGCTTCGGCCCCCTAGCTTTCCGCAATGGCAAAAGGTGGGGGTGGCGGAGGGTCGAGCGGCCTGCCCGGTTTTCGCGATTTCTACCCTGACGAATTCGCCGCTCGCGCCTTCATCCTCGATGGCTGGCGCGACGTGGCGCGCCGGTTCGGGTTCGTCGAGTACGACGGTCCGCCGCTGGAGCCGCTCGAGCTGTACACGAAGAAGAGCGGCGAGGAGATCGTCGGGCAGCTGTACAGCTTCGCAGACAAGGGCAGCAGGGACGTGGCCCTTCGTCCGGAGATGACGCCGACGTTCGCCCGCATGGTCGGCGCTCGCGCCAACGCGATGCGCAAACCGATTCGCTGGTTCTCGATTCCGCAACTGTTTCGGTACGAGCGACAGCAGAAGGGACGTCTGCGGGAGCACTTCCAGCTGAATGTCGACATCGTCGGCGAACCGGATGTCTCCGCCGACGCCGAGCTGTTGGCGGTCGCGGTCGAATGCATGCGCGTCTTCGGCCTCGGACCAGAGGACGTGCGCGCGCGTGTGTCCGACCGGCGTCTGCTGCAGGCGATTCTCGCGAGCCTCGGCGTCGCACGTGAGCACGTGGCTGGCGTCTTTACGGTGATCGACAAGCTGGACCGGCAGCCGCTCGACGTGTCCAGGGAGAAGCTGAATGCTGCTGGTGTGGAAGGGTCGGCAGCCGATCGGATTCTCGGGGTGCGCGAGCTCACCAGCATCGAGGCGCTGCGGGCCGCCTTTCGCGATCCCGCCGTCGAGGAGCGGATCGCCGAGCTCGAACGCTACTTCGATTGCCTGCGGTCGCTTCATGTGCTCGAGTGGGTCGACATGGATCTCACGATCGTGCGCGGCCTCGCGTACTACACCGGCACCGTCTTCGAGCTGTTCGACGCACGCGGAGAATTCCGCGCGATCTGTGGCGGAGGACGATACGACAACCTGCTCGCGTCGCTCACGAGCGTGGACCTGCCCGCCCTCGGTTTCGGGATGGGTGACGTCGTGCTCGGCGAGCTGCTCAAGGCGCGCGGCAAGCTTCCGGAGCACGCGCCGGCGCTGGACTACTGGGTGGCGTACGAGGATGCCGCGCAGCGGCCGGAGGCGATGCGTGTCGCCACCGTGTTGCGGCGCAGCGGCGCTTCGGTCGAGTACGCGCTGCGACCGCAGCAGCTCGGCAAACAGCTGGACGCCGCGCGAAAAGCCGGCGCGACGGCGGCGGTGATTCTTCGCGCCGACGGCACGCTGCGGCGCAAGGACTTCGCGTCCGGTGCGGAGG
>JBOHTL010000558.1:0-9220 GCA_050733735.1 Gemmatimonadaceae bacterium | reverse complement strand
GGGCAGGGCGCGGTCGGCATCAAGTTGCTCGCGAGCCGGCGCGCCGACGATGCTCTGCTCGATCCGATTTGCGATGTCGCGTCGAGGCTGCAGCTGCCCGTTCTGCATCACATCTGGCAGCACCGCCGCCGCGATTGGCCGAACCAGGAGATCTCGGACGGCGCCGATCTCGCCCGCCTCGCGTGCCGACATCCCTCGGTCACGTTCATCCTCGCGCACATCGGTGGCGGGGGCGACTACCAGCACACGTATGCGGCGATTCGCACTGTGAAGAACATCGTCGCCGACACGTCCGGGAGCGGTGTGGATCGCTTCATGCTCGATGGAGCAGTGGCCGCGATCGGCTCTCAGCGGCTCCTCTGGGGCTGCGATCTCACGATGGAAACGGGCCTCGCCAAGTTGCGCGCGCTGGAGAACACCGGCCTGTCGTCCGAGGAAGACATCAGGGACATCCGATGGCGCAATGCGGCGCGCGTCTTTCGCCTGGAGCGTTCGTGATCGACGTCAACACGCTCATCGGCCAGTATCCGTTCCGCTTCGTTCCGCATCCCGATCCGGACGTGCTGGTGCGAGTGCTCGATCGTGAAGAGCTCAGCTCGGCCTGGGTTGGCCACCTGCCCAGTGTGTTCTATCGCGACGCCAACACCGGCAACTCGCAGCTCTACACGGCCCTCACTCCCTTCGCGAATCGTCTGCGTCCGGTGCCGGCCATTCGTCCCGACTGGCCAGACTGGCTGGGCTCGCTCCGTACGGCGCACGACGCCGGGGCGCCCGCAGTGCGCGTCTATCCGACGCATTGGCAACTCGGTCCGGACGACCCACGCCTGACGGAGCTCGCTCTCGCCTGTGCCGAACTACGCATCGCCGTCGTGCTCACGGTGCGGTTCGAAGATCTCCGGCAGCGACATGCGCTGGACGTCGCCGGCGATCTCCAGGCGGCGACGGTGCGGAAGCTCGCGAGGGCGGGGAAGCAGGTGCGCCTCATCGTGACAGCCGCGGGCCGCGAGTTCATCGAGGAGGTGCACTGGGGACTCACGCCTGACGAACAGCGACGCGTATTCTGGGATTTCTCCTGGGTGTGGGGCCCGCCGGAAGATCACCTCGCCAAACTGTTCCAATCCATCGGCGCCGAGCGATTTCTCTACGGGACCCAGTGGCCGCTTCGCCTGACGCAGAACCCGCGCGCCAATCTCGATCTGCTGCCGGACGATGTCGCCCGTTCGCGTCTCGCGGATCCGGAAATGCTCTTCGAAGCGTGAGCTGGGCGAGAAGCCGAACACGCGAGAAGGCGAACGCCTGGTCGACTTGTTGCCTTTCGCCTGCATCGCCGCTTCACCTGTGATTCGCCCTCATTAGGTTGTTGCGGCGTGCGCGCGGTAAGTATCCGACTTGCGTGCACGTATGGGCCGGATCAGATTGTCGGGCCAGGCTTGTGAAATAGTTCACAAGTTCAATTGTGGGACCACATTCAGACCCTCGCGATGACGCAGCGAAGGAAGTGGACCGCTATTCCAGGGCTGCTCGCCCTTGCAATCGCCGCTGTCGTTCTCTCCGCCTATAGCGGCGCGTCGTCTTCCCAGAACAATTCGCCAGAACAGCCGATCGCGTTCCCCCATCCGCTTCATGCGGGTGGGGATCTGAACATGAATTGTCTGTACTGTCACAACACCGCGAACAAATCGCCCGATCCCGGGATGCCAGCGGTCTCGACGTGCATGGGGTGTCACCTCATCGCGCGCGCTGATCGCCCCGAGATCCAGAAGCTGGCGCGTTACTACGCCGCCGGACACGGAAAGCCCGTCCCATGGGTTCGGATCCACAAGCTGCCGGAGTATGTGCGCTTCCCGCACATGCGCCACGTGAGCGCCGGCGTCACCTGCCAGACGTGTCATGGCCAGGTGCAGGAGATGACGCAGGTCTATCAGTACTCCTCGCTGAACATGGGTTGGTGCGTGAAGTGTCACGTCAACGGATACGATCCCGTGGAGGGGCTTCGCGCGACGGGTTATCCGGGTACCGACACCATCACCTCCGAAACGCCCGCAGCGGAGCGTAAGTACGCCCGTTACGACTGCGCCAGCTGCCACTACTGATGAGCGAACAGATAAAAGCGGGATCGGGGGGCGGGGTGCGTCGACGCGAGTTCCTCAAGGTGCTCGGCGCGACCACTGCCGCGGGAGCAGCGGCCTGCTCCGAACCGACCGGCAAACTCATTCCGTATCTCGTTTCTCCCGATCAGACGGTTCCGGGCGTCTCCACCTATTACGCGACGGTTTGCCGCGAATGCTCGGCGTCCTGCGGCGTGATCGCCGAGACACGTGACGGCCGCGTGATCAAGCTCGAGGGCAACCCCGAGCATCCATTGAACCGCGGCGCGCTCTGCGCGCGCGGCCAGTCGGCGCTGCAGGGATTGTACAATCCCGACCGCTTCCGCACGCCGATGATCAAGGAGAACGGCAGCTGGCGCGCGGCGACGTGGGATGAAGCCATCAACCTCCTCGCGACCCGGCTCGGTGAAGCACGCACGCGCGGCACCGCTGCGGGCGCGGTGTTTCTCAATCAGCACGAGAGCGGAAGTTTCCCGAGCTTTCTGGACGGATGGCTGTCCGGCTTCGGCATGCGCCCGCACATCAGTGTCGACTTCGAGGCCGACCATGCCGCGATCGAAGCGCATCGTCGCGCGTACGGCATGGCCTGGCCGCGCTTCGATTTCAACGCGGCGAGCCTGATCATTTCCTTCGGCGCCGACTTTCTGGACGGGTGGGGGGCGAGCGTCCCGCATCAGCTGGATTTCGCGGCCGCGCGCGCGAAGCTCGCGAATGCGCCGAGGTTCATCTACGTCGGCGCGCGTCGCTCGCTCACGGGCTTGAATGCCGATCAATGGATCGCGTGCCGCCTCGGGGGCGAGCTGGCTGTCGCGAACTTTCTGGCCGGGCGGGGAGACGTGAACGCTGCGTCGCAGGCCAGTGGTGTTCCGGCGGCCACGCTGCAACGGTTGCAGCAGGAATTCGCCGCAGCGCGTCCAGCGCTCGTGATGGCGGGCGGCCGCGGCGAGAACGGCCTGGAGCTCGCGACTGCCGCCGCGCAGCTGAACCAGGTGCGCGGCGGGGAGGCGCTCACCGCGTTCGAAGGAATCGCCCGGCAGAACGAAGTGCTCGCCGCTGTGGAACGGATGCGCACCGGCCAGGTCGGCATCGCGTTCGTACGAGGCTCGAATCCGGCGTACGCGCTGCCGCGCAGCGTGAACTTCGCCGATGCCTTCGGACGCGTCGCCTTCAAGGTCTCGTTCTCGATGTTTCCGGACGAAACCACCGAGCTCTGTGATCTTGTGATTCCGGACCTCCACTCGCTCGAGAGCTGGGGCGATGCCGAGCCGGTGCGCGGCACGATCGCAATGCAGCAACCGGCGATGGATCCGGTGTTCAGTGGCACGCGCTCCACGGCGGACGTCCTCTTGACGATCGCGAAGCGCGATGTCGGCATGGCACCGCGGTATCCGCAGAACGACTACGGCGCGTGGATGCGCGCGCGGCTGCCCGGTGGGAGCGATCCGCAGACGCTGTCCGCAGCGCTGGCTCGCGGCATCACGAATGGATCACTGCCGTCGCGAACCGTCGTCGCCGCCACCGTGCCCGCCGTTCCGATCCCGCAGACGCAGTCGACCGGCGACTTCTTCCTCCTGACGTATCCATCGCCGGTGCTCGGTGACGGCCGTGGCGCGAACAAGCCCTGGCTGCAGGAACTTCCGGATCCCGTCACGAAGATGCTGTGGAGCTCATGGGTCGAGATGCATCCGGAGACGGCCGCGCGGCTCGGCGTCGAACGCGGTGACATCGTCGAGGTGAGAACGGGGACCGGGGTGATTCGCGCACCGGCGCATGTGTATCTCGGAATCCGCCCCGATACCATTGCTGTTCCCCTGGGGCAGGGACATCGATCGGCATCCGGCGCTGGCTGGTACGACGGCCGGGATACCTCGATCCAGTGGGGTTACGGCCGCTACGCGCGCGGCATGGGCGCGAACGCGCGCGATCTCCTTCCGGTTCGCTTGAACAGCGGTGGCGCGTTCGTCGCCACCGAGCGCTGCAATGTTTCCAAGACCGGTGAGCGCCGCACCCCCGTCACGACCGAGGGCTCGGCGCGTCAGCATGGCCGCGGCATCGCCCAGGCCGTGGCGGCTGCGGATCTCGGACGTCCCGCGGAGGAGCGCGGTCACGGAGAGATTCCCGGGGCCGCGGACAACGAGTTTCTGCCAGGCCTGCGTGCGCCAGTGGCGGCTGACGCGCAGGGCGAGCTGGGTTCGCCGACCGCCGCGGATCAGGGAATTCGGCGTGGGATGTACGATCCCAACAACCGGCTGGGGATGACGAATCGCCGCTGGGCGATGACGATCGACTTGGCGAAGTGCACCGGCTGTTCCGCGTGCGTCACCGCCTGCTATGCCGAAAACAACATTCCAACCGTCGGCGCGCCCTGGCAAAACGGCGTGGTCTTCGCTGAGAAGTCGCCGGGCTTCAACATCACGCGCGGCCGCGAGATGAACTGGATCCGACTCGAGCGCTACTACGAAGGGGCGAACGACGGCCGGTTCAGCGAGGACTTCGAGGCCCGCTTCGTTCCGATGTTATGTCAGCACTGTGGCAACGCGCCGTGCGAACCAGTCTGCCCGGTCTACGCCACGTACCACGCACCCGACGGATTGAACGTGCAGGTGTACAACCGCTGCGTCGGCACGCGCTACTGCTCCAACAACTGCCCGTACAAGGTTCGCTACTTCAACTGGTTCGGTTATGGCGAGCCTGATCGCATCCAGTACGCGTTCCCGGAGCCGCTCAACTGGCAGCTGAATCCCGACGTCACTGTGCGCGGCAAGGGCGTGATGGAGAAATGCACCTTCTGCGTCCAGCGTATTCGCGAGGCCGAGAACCGCGCCGCGCTCGAGCAGCGTGAGGTGGGCGCCGACGAGTTCACGGTCGCCTGCGCGGCAGCCTGTCCGTCCCGCGCCATCGTGTTCGGCGACGCGGCGGATCCAACCTGGTCCGTCAACCGCATGATTCAGGACGAACGCGCCTATCACGTCTTCGAAGAACTGAATACCTACACGGCCGTGGTCTACCTGAAGAAGGTCAACCATCCGGGCGGAACGGCGGGCGCGGCCACGGCGACGCCCGCAGCCACGGGAGTGCAGCACTGATGGCGACCGCGAGTCCGCCATACCCGATCGAGCGAGCGAACGTCCCATCGGCTTCGGTCCGTCTGCCCGCGGTACGGGACTACGAGCAGGTCGATCGCGAGATCAGCGACACGCTGCGCCCCACCCTCGGGTGGTTCGCCGCGCTCGGCATCGCGATCCTGTGCCTCCTCATCGGCATTTCGGCGTGGATGTACCAGATCTACTCCGGGCTCGGCGTCGCTGGCTACAACCCGCCCGTGATGTGGGGCGTCTACATCATCACCTTCGTCTTCTGGGTCGGTATCGGCCACGCCGGTACGCTGATTTCCGCGATCCTCTATCTCTTCCGCGCGGGATTCCGAACGTCGATCTACCGCATGGCGGAGGCGATGACCGTGTTCGCGGTCATGACCGCGGCGCTGTTCCCGATCCTCCACCTTGGCCGGCCCTGGAAGTTCTTCTGGCTGATTCCATACCCGAACTGGCGGCTCATCTGGCCGCAGTTCAAGAGCCCGCTGGTGTGGGACGTCTTCGCGATCCTCACGTACTTCACGATCTCGAGCACGTTTCTGTACATCGGTTTGATCCCGGACATCGCGGTGCTCCGCGACCGCGAGACGAACCCGGTGAGGAAACGCATCTACTCGATGCTCGCGCTCGGATGGCGGAACTCGGATACGGAATGGCGGCACTTCACACGCGCGTACCTGTTCCTCGCCGCGTTCAGCACGCCGCTCGTGCTCTCGGTGCACTCCGTCGTGTCCTTCGATTTCGCGATGGCGCTGACGCCCGGATGGCACGCCACGATCTTTCCCCCCTACTTCGTGGCCGGCGCGATCTTCTCCGGCCTCGGGATGGTGTTCACCATCGCCATACCGATGCGCAAGTATTTCAGGCTGCAGCACTACATCACCCTCAACGACCTCGACGCCGCGGCGAAGATGTGCCTCTTCACGTCGCTCGTGGTTGGTCTCGCGTATCTCACGGAGTTCCAGATCGCGTGGATGAGCGGCAACAAGTTCGAGCAGGAGTTCTTCTGGAACCGTGTGTTCGGACAGTGGGCGTGGGCCGCGTGGATCATGCTGCTCTGCAACATGGTGCTGCCGCTGACGCTCTTCTCGCAGAAGCTGCGGCGCAATCCGAGCTGGCTGTTCATCCTGTCGATCTTCATCAACCTCGGCATGTGGTTCGAGCGATTCGTCATCGTGGTGCCGTCGCTGTCCCACGAATTCGAGCCATGGCAGTGGACGACGTACGCGCCGACGTGGGTGGATCTCGGTATTCTGCTGGGCAGCTTCGGCTGGTTCTTCATGTGGTTCCTGCTCTTCATCAAGCAGCTGCCCGTGATGGCAATCGCCGAGCTGAAGGAGGTCGTGCCGCCCAAGATGCGGCATCCACACCCCGAGGAGTTCGAGCACAGCCGCGACGAGGGCATCGCACACCCGCACATCACGGGTGAGCACGAGCTCCCGGGCGGGGGAGGGAGGCACTGATGCCCGGAATCATCGGCGCGTTCGAGCATGTCGATTCGACCGTCGACGCGATCGAGGAGCTGAAGCAGAAGCGCTTCGGCGATCTGACCGTGTACACCCCGACGCCGCGTCACGAGTTCGACCACGCGCTCAAGCCGCCGCCGAGCCGTGTGCGCATCTACACACTCATCGGGGGGCTGGCCGGCGCCACGTTCGGCTACTGGATCGCGATCTGGACGTCCGCGTACTGGCCGCTCGTCGTCGGCGGCAAACCGATCGCGTCGTGGGTGCCGTACACCATTTTCGGCTTCGAGGTCATGGTCCTGATCGGATCGCTCGCAACCGTGTTCGCGCTGTTCGGTCTGTCGCGCGTGCCGCGCCTGACGAAAACCGTCGGCTATGATCCCCGCTTCAGCGGAAGCCACTTCGGTGTGTGGGTCGAAGCGGCGCCCGAGAAGTCAAAAGAGGTCGCCGAGCTGCTGCGCCGGCATGGAGCCGTGGAGGTCAGGCATGAGGCCTAACAGCGCCTTTCACGGCGCCCTTCACGGCGCTGTTAACATAGCCCTGCTTCTCACCGTCGTCTCGGGCTGCTCCTGGTTCACCGACTTCAAGCAGCAGCCCAAGATCGATCCGTGGGAATCAGCGGCGGACTCCATCGCGCCGCGGCACAATCCACAGGGGTCCGTTCCGATCTACGGCAGCGCGGCCCCGGGCTTCGCCTATGATCGCGCACCGACGATTGCCGCCGTGAATGCGATGTCGTCGATTCCCAACCCTGTACCCGCCGACGCGCGCTCCCTGCGCAACGGCGCGCAGCAGTTCGCCATCAACTGCTCAGTGTGCCATGGTCCGACGGGGAGAGGCGACGGCCCCGTCACGCGCTTCAACTATCCGCCGCGTCCTCTCGTTGGAATTCCGACCGTCACGCAGATGACCGATGGCCAGATCTTCGGCATCATCCGCAACGGGCGCGGTCTCATGCCGCCGTACAACCGCATCGAAGAAAGCGAGCGCTGGGATCTGATCAACTATTTGCGCGTCCTGCAGTCCGGCGGCACGAATCTCCCGACGAATGTCGTGGGGCTGCCGGGTCAGACGGGTAATCTCGTCCCCGGACCGTCGGTGACCGCGCCGACACGTCCCGCGCCGCACTTCCAGCTTCCCGCGGCCGGTCCGACCGCTGCACCGACGACCGCGCCGGACACGGCTTCATCCGGCGCGCGACCAACTGCGCCACTCACGCCATGAGTCACCACCCTCTGCCCGTCTTCACGCGCCAGCAGGCGATCGCGATGACCAGTCGGCCCATCGGGGGCGGACTTTACACGGCGATGCTCGTGCTCTTCGTCATTGGCGCGATCGTGTTCATCGCGGGGCTCTTTCTCGCCCCCGATCGCGCGTGGCGCGCGTTCCACACGAACTGGCTCTTCTTCGCCGCGATGTCGCAGGCGGGTGTCACCTTCGTTGCCGTGCAGCGCATTACCACGGCCCGCTGGTCCCGCGAGGTCATCCGGTTTCTCGAAGGCTACGTCGCGTTTCTCCCCGTGGCGTTCGTGTTCCTGCTGCTCATCGTCTTCGCCGGCAAGGGACACATCTTCCCCTGGACGCACGAGCCGTATCCCGTCCCCGAAAAGGCGACGTACTTCGATCCGACGTTCTTCACGATTCGGGTGCTGGTCGTGTTCGGCCTCATGACAGTGTTGAGTCTCTGGTACATCTACACGAGTCTGCGGCTCGACGTAGGGATGAATCCCGACTGGAAGGGGAGCACGTGGTTCGAAGGCTGGCGCGCACGGATGCGTCGCGGATTCGGGGAGGAGCGGCGCGAGATCCACTCGACGCACACCACACAGGGGCGTCTGGCCATTTGGGTCTGTCTCGTGTTCGGCTTCGGCTGGTCCGTGCTTGCGTGGGATCTGTCGATGGGTCTGTCGCTCCACTTCCAGAGCGCCCTCTACGGATGGTGGTTCTTCATGGGCGCATGGCTGGCCGCCCTCGCGCTCCTGGCGCTGCTGACGATGTGGTGGCGCAAGCACCTCGGCGCGTATGAGCTGATCAAGGAGGTGCACTTCCATGATCTCGGTAAGCTCATCTTTGCGTTCACGGCGTTCTGGGGCTATCTGACCTTCGGTCAGTATCTCGTCATCTGGTACGGCAATCTGCCGGAAGAGACGCATTTCATGCGATTGCGCCTCATCGGCCCGTGGAAGGCGATCACCATATTGTCGACGGTGTTGATTTTCGTCTTGCCGTTCTTCGGATTGCTCTCGAAAAAAACGAAAATCGTGCTCCCCTGGCTCACTTTCTTCGCCGTCGCGAGCCTCGTGGGCATGTGGCTGATGCGCTACATCGAGGTGTATCCCTCGGCGTACGGCGAAGTGGCAGCGGCGCCCATGGGCATCTGGGAGATTGGCGTGCTGCTGCTCTATGTCGGGGCATGGGGTTGGGTCTATGCGTGGTTCATGGACGCTTTCCCGCGCGTCCGCGCGACGCTATTGACGTCGCCGTACAGGGATCAGGTCCAGGTCCCGTACGATCCCGAAACGTTGGAGACGCTGCCGGCGCACGAGTGAGT
>JBOHTL010000557.1:0-12180 GCA_050733735.1 Gemmatimonadaceae bacterium | reverse complement strand
GGCTCGGCGTAGCAGGCTCAGGGCTGGCGCTCGGGGTGCTGACCCATGACCCCGCAGTCGCAGCGGCCAGAGAAGCACCGCCGGCGACCGCGACTATCGACCCATTGAATGACGCGTTCGCCAAGGTCGCGGCCGCGGTGAAGCCGAGCGTGGTTTACGTCACGGCCATGCACGAGGCGCGTGCCGAGCGCGCAAACCAGCGAATGCTCGACATTCCGCCGGAGTTCCGCGAATTCTTCGACGACATGATTCCGCGTGGGAACATGTCCCCCTCCCCGCAGCCGATGCAGCCGCGGCAGCAGGAGGGTTCGGGCTCGGGATTCATCGTGTCCGCTGACGGCTACATCCTGACGAACAGCCACGTCGTGGATGGCGCGTCGCGCGTCACGGTGCGGCTGCTCGACAGGCGCGAGCTGGACGCGGAGGTCGTCGGCACCGATCCCGCCACCGACGTCGCCGTCCTGAAGATCGACGCGAAGGGTCTCCCCGCGGTCCGCTTCGGCGACAGCGACGCGGCGCGCGTCGGCGAGTGGGTGCTCGCCGTCGGCAATCCGCTGGGCGAGCGACTCACCTTCACCGTGACGTCGGGCATCATCAGCGCGAAGGGACGCGCGCTGGATCTGCCGAACAGCTCCGCGCGCAGCATTCAGGACTTCATTCAGACGGATGCGGCGATCAACCCAGGCAACTCGGGTGGACCGCTGGTGAACGTGCGCGGCGAAGTGATCGGCATCAATTCGGCGATCGCGTCACCCACGGGGAGCTACGCGGGATACGGCTTCGCCGTGCCCAGCAATCTCGCCCGTCGCGTCATGGATCAGTTGATTGCGCATGGCCGCGTGGAGCGCGCGGCGCTCGGGATCTCCGTGCGAGACGCCGGCCCGAATGACGCGGAGTACGTGGGACTGCCGAGCGCGCGCGGTGTGCTCGTCCAGGATTTCTCGGACGAGAGCTCGCCGGCGAAGCGCGCCGGATTGCTCGCAGGCGACGTCATCATCGCCGTGGATGGTGAAGAGGTGGACTACGTGGCGCAGCTCCAGGAGCGCATTGCATTCCGCAAACCCGGAGAGACGGTGGCGCTGGAGGTTGCTCGCAAGGGCGGCGCGCGAGTGACCGTTCGTGTCCCGCTGGAGCGCGTGCCGGCAGCGGCGCGTTCGACCGATGAGTCGGAGCGGGAAGAGTCCGACGCCGAAGGAACGAAGATCGAGCCCATGGGCATTCGAGTCTCGCCGACGAACGACGAGGCCGTTCGCAAGCTGGAATTGCCGTCGAACGCGCGTGGGTTGGTCGTCACGGATGTGAACGATGAAGGTCCCGCCGCGCGGCATCTGACCGGGGCCGGGGCCGGCATGGGTGGACCGGATGTGATCACGGCGGTCGAGGGCGCTTCGGTTCGGAGCGTCGGTGACCTGTCGGCGGCGATCTCGAAGGCCGGCAAGGGAGAGGTCGTCACGCTCCGGATCTACAACACCGCCGCCAGGTCGTGGCGCGTGGAGCGCGTGAAGCTGGCAGGCTGACGGCTGGCACGAGACTGGAGCCGGAGAGACTCGCCGGCTCCAGTTTTCCGTTTTCAGGAGAGAAACGATTCGAATCCTGGTCGTCGAAGACGATGAGCGTCTCGCGCGCGTGATCGCGAAGGGGCTGCGAGAGGAAACATACGCCGTGGACGTCGCGCACAACGCGGAGGAGGCGCTGGTGCAGGCCGCGGTGAACGAGTACGACGCCATCGTGCTCGATGTCGTGTTGCCGCGCAGCAGCGGCCTCGATCTCGCCCGCGAGCTGCGCGAACGAAAGATGCGCGTGCCGGTCCTCATGCTGACGGCGCGCGACGCAGTGGGCGATCGGGTCGCGGGGCTGGACGCCGGCGCGGACGATTACCTCGTCAAGCCATTCGATTTCCGCGAGCTCCTCGCCCGACTGCGGGCGCTCCTGCGTCGCGCTCCCGTGTTGCTACCGCGCGAGATCGTGGTCGGCGATCTGGTCATTGACACGGGCGCGCATCGTGTTACGCGTGCGGGCATACCCATCGCGCTGACGGCCAAGGAGTACGCGCTGCTGGAGTACCTGGCGCGCAACGCGGGACGCGTCGTGTCGCGTGCCGACATCACCGCTCACGTGTGGGACGAAAACCACGATCCGTTCACCAACGCGATCGAGGTCTACGTCAATCGTCTCCGCAAGAAGCTGGACGTGGACGAACGGTCGCCGATGCTCGAGACCCGGCGGGGAGCCGGATACGTGTTGTCCGCCCCGAAAAGGGACACGTCGGACTCGCCTGATCGATGACCATCCGCGCGCGGCTCACCATCTGGTATGCCGGCATGCTCGCCGTGGTCACGATGGCGCTCGCCGGAGCATCGTACGCGCTGCTGGAGCGGTGGAGTCTCAGGCGAGTGGACGACACGCTGCGCGCGACCACCGCGGCATTCTCGGCGGCATGGATCGCCCGACAGGTGGAGCGTGACGTCGTGCCCAGCGCGATCGAGGTCCTCAACGGATTCGCGAGCACTGCCTCCACTGTGGAGATCGTTCTGCTCGACGGGGTGAACGCGGTGATCGCGCGTCAGCCGCGACACATGCCCGGACTGATGGAGCGCGCCCCACGACCCCGGATTCTCGCGCTGGTCGCGCGCGCAACGGACGCGCGCCATGTCGTGACGACGGTGCCCGGCGAGGACGCACCGCGTCGCGTGCTCGCCACCTCCATGCGCACGATAAACGGCCCTCTGCTCGTCCTCGTCGCGCTCAGTCTCGCTGAACGCCGCGCGCTGCTGCGAGAGGCCCGGATGGCCGGCGGCGTTTCGATTGCCGTCATCCTGGCGCTGGCGCTGGCGGGAGCATACTTCCTTGCCGGCCGCGCGTTGGGTCCGGTGCAGACGCTGGCAACGCAGGCCACGAGGCTTGGCGTCGATACCACGGGACGGGGAGCAACGGCCACACCCCTGGCCGGGCGTCTGCGCGCCCCGAACGAACGCGATGAGCTGGGCGAGCTCGCGCACGCGTTCAACGCGCTCCTGGAGCGACTGGAACGCGCATTCGCGCAGCAGCGCGAGTTCATGGCGGACGCGTCGCACGAGCTGCGCACGCCACTGGCGGTGGTTCGCGCCGAAGTCGACGTCGCGCTCACCCGGCAGCGCGCGGAGAACGAGTATCGCGAGGCGCTGCGCGTCATCCACTCGGAAGGCGTGCGGATGTCGAGACTGGTGGACGATCTGCTGCTCCTCTCCCGCTCGGACGCGGGGTTCGAGGCGGTCATGCCCGCGGACCTGTACCTCGACGAAGTGGTGGGGGACGCCGTGCGGGGGATGCGGACACTGGCCGAGACGCACGGCGCGAGCATCGATTATCGATCGGATGGCGAGCTGCCCATGCGCGGAGATGCGTCGCTGCTGCATCGATTGGTGACGAATCTTCTGGACAACGCCATCAAGCACGGCGGCGGCGAGATCACCGTGCGAGCCGAACGGGACCGCGCCGGTGCGTACCTGGTCAGCGTTGCCGACCGAGGACCGGGGATCGCTCCCGAGATTCGCGAGCGCCTGTTCGAGCGATTCGTTCGCGGTGCGAGACGATACGGTGGAGGCGAGGCGACGCCAGCGGATCGCGGCAGCGGATTGGGGCTCGCCCTCGCGCGTCGCATCGCCGAGCTGCACGCCGGCCGACTGGAACTGGCGCGCGGCGAGCCTGGCGGAACGGAGTTTCGTCTGACGCTTCCCGCGTGACGCCCATGGCCTGGCGTCGGTTCTACAGGTAATGAGAAGGAAGTTGCCACGCCTCGCTGTGGTACTTGCCACATCGCTCGCCGGCGCATGCGCGGACGATCGGACGGCGCCATCCCCGATTCCGGCGGAGCTCGAGCTGGTCGCGCCGGATCCGCTCGCGGGAATCGCCGGGTATCCGGCGGCGGACATGCTGACGGTGCGCGTCCTCGATCAGGATGACAGACCCATGCCGGATGTCGCCGTCGACTTCGCCGTCACGGACGGCGGTGGATCGTTCGAACCGACGACGCAGCGCACCAACGCCATTGGCGAGGCGCGCGTCGCATGGCTGCTCGGTGAGGGCGAAACGCACACCGCGCGGGCATCCGTGCGATCCGGCGATGGAGGGCCGGCGCCGACCGGTCCCGAGGCGTTGTCGCTGGAGCTCCAGGCCGTCACCGTCCAGGTGACCGAAACCGCGGCGCCGATGCTGGGACACTTGCAGGACCAGATCGGATCGTTCAGGAACAGGCTCGCCGCTTCCCTGCCATTCAATCAATTGCTTCGCGACGACATCGAGGCGAAGCTGGCCATGCTGAATACGCCGGGCCTGGGATCTGCCATCATACTCGACCGCTCGTTCATCGAGCGCATCATGGCGGGACGCGACAAACCGATTCCGATCGTCGGTGTCTTTCCACTCGAGCGCATACGCACCGAAGCGGACATCGCCGTCGGCCACCTCGAAGCGAACCTTCAGGTTCTCGAATCCTTTGTCGGGGCGTGGCGTGCTCCGACCGTACAGCTGTGGTATGGCTTCACGATCGGCAGCTCGGGCGGGGGCGGCAGGGTGAACATCGAGGAGCGGGCGACGTTCACCGCGCGCGGCGTGGCGCTGCCGCACGAGGCCCTGTTCGGCCACGAGCTTTCCCACTCGTACGTCGCCAACGAGACGCTGACGCAGTTTCTCGAGCTGTACGTGTACAACGTTCGCGTCACTGGCTCGCAGAAACTCGACGACTGGGCATGGACCCGCGGCTACACGGGAACCGATGATGACAACGTCGACGTGCATGTCCTCCTCGACATTTATGCGCTGATTGGCCCCGACGCGATGTCCGCCGGCTACCGCGCGATCCTCCCCTTCCATCCATTGTATGGAGGCGCGCTTTCGATCGAGGCCATCCAGGCGTTCGCGGAAGTGGTGCCGGTGGAGCATCGGGCGGCTGTCGAAGCTAAACTTTCCCGCATTCGCAGCTGACTGCAGGCCGCCCCCAGCCCCCCCGACGAATGCTCCTCCAGCGCTCGCTGATCGTTCTCAGCTTCATGGCATCGGGAGCGTGCGCCGGTACGCCAGCGGATCAGGACGATGCGGCGCGAGGGATCGACTCGCTCAACGCGCGACTCGCTCGCGCATACGGCGAGCGGGACCCCGCCGCCTATGCCGCGGTGTTCACCGACTCCGGAGTGTTCGAGTGGCCCCTGTTCCGCGTGGTGCGCGGCCGGTCGCAGCTCGCCGAAATGGCGCGCGGGAACTGGTCAGCGCTCAGAGACATGCAGCTGGACCTCGACGTGTCGTCACGGCGTGTTTTCGGCGATCACGCCATGGAGTTCGGCGTCTTCGCCTTGTCTTATACAGATGACAAGGGCGCGAGAAGCACCGAGTTCGGCCGCTACGCCAGCGCCTTCGCGCGCCAGGCCGACGGCAGCTGGCTCATGGATCGGTTCCTCGGCTTCGCCGACTCGACACGCGCCAAGTAGCCCGGAGGTTCGCATGTCAGACGTTTCCCGTTTCACGTTGGTCCGCCTCCTGATGGCTGCGTGGGTGGTCGGCTGTTCCGAGGCGTTGTCGAGTTCCGGCGCGTGCCCGCGGACCTTCGAGTTCGGCAACTACGGATGCGCCGTCGTCCGCGGCCGAGTGATCGATCAGAACGGCATGCCGCTGGCGGGAGTGCTGGTGGGGCTGGGGGACGGCGCCGATTCCGATGATTTCAGTCCTGGTCATGTCCAGACGCGCGCGGATGGATCGTTCGAGACGCGGCTCATTCGGCGCACTCGATTGGCCGGTGCGAACACCGACTCCGCTTCGCTGTGGGTGCGGGCTCTCGTTCAACCCGATCTGCCGCAAATGGAATCGACGATTCGCGACAGCGTGCTGATTCGCGTTGGCGTGGCCGACGTCGGCGTCATTCCTGATACCACGACTGTGGAGATTCGGCTCACCGTTCCCTGAGTCGAGACCATCGCGCAATGACGATCGCGATCATCCAGGCAACGATGATCAGGAGGCCATACATCTCCCGCGCTTCCTCGACGTTGATGTCGCGCATCTCCCATTCGGCGAACAGCGAGCCAATGGGCACGTCTCGCGCGCGGGCATACAATGAAGCTGCCCAGACGAGTGCGATGATCGCGAGCGATCCCGGCAGCCAGAGAGGACCCTTTCGGCGGATCTCCACTCCGCACACCACCGCCGCGGCGCCATAGATGAACATCCACGCGAACGGGTCGGGATCGTTGAACTGCACGGCGGCTGAGAACACGAACATCAGCAGCATGATCCCGTTCGCAAACGTCCATACGTGTCGTTTCATGTTCGCAGGTTTTGTCGCGCGGGCGAAATACCCGTATCGGCTCGCCGGCCACTTTGCGAATCACGTCGGGCAACTCCAGGCCTGGCGCTCCGCCTCCAACGCTGGATGACGCGACCCGTCACGCGTGGCTCGCTGATGCATCGACGCGAGGAATGGACGCGCGGGCCTGGGCGTCCAGACTGCGCACCGCGGCGAGATACGCGGACGGCATGAGCAGCCGCTGCATCGTCGAGCGCAAGCCCGCGCGCACCAGAATCGGATAAGCGCGCAATACTGGTCGCAGCCACGCCGCCGACCTGAGCTTCAGAAGGCGCCGCACATGCGCTGGAACCAGCAGCGCCTGGATGCGCAACAGCAGGTGGTACCGCCACGCGCCGAGGTGCTGGCGGTACTGCGCATACAGCGCACTGGTGCCATCGCTGTGCAGGAGATCCCGTCGCAGGTGCTGCTCGCGATCAACTCGCCACTCGGCGTAGGAGGGCGGGAGATCCGGGATCTGCAGGCCACCTCCTACGCGGTAGAAGACGTCGTAAAGCTCGCGCTGCTGCTCTGCGTTCAGCGGCCTGGCCAGCAGCTCGTGCGCTCGCTCGGAGCAGTCGATGAGCATGTAGAGCACATCGCGGTGCGCCCAGTCAGGGATCGGTTGGCCCCGCTGCCGCTCGATCGCCGCGTGCGCCGCCCGGATTCCATCGAGCGTGCGCGTGGCGGTCGCCTGGTCGGCGAAGACGATCCGCTGGGCGTAGCTCGCGGTAGCGAAGAGCCGTCCGATGGGATCGGTCGGGAATTTCCCGGTGAAGAACAGCCAGTCTACGGCGCGGTTGAGCGCGAACTCGGCGGCGGATCCCGCGAACACGAGGAGCACCATGTCTCCATTTCCCCAGATCGTCCGCACGATCGAACCCTGCCGCACGAAGTCCGTCACACCGACCCCGCCCTACCGATACATGCGAAGCGCCAAGGTCCCCTCCTCGAACTTCGCGGCCTCGCGATCCCATTCGTCGAGGAGCGCGGGCAGCGTTCCCGCCTCGATGGCCAGCCGCACGCGGTCGGTGCCCGCGAGCCGGTCCAGTGAGCCCGTCCACTTGAAGTCGGCCATGTGCTGCCGACGGATCTCGTCGATCAGCGTCAGGGCGGTGCGCACGGGTCGATATGTGTTGCGGTCGGTGATCGCGAATCGGATTGCCGGGATGGTGAGTCCCTTGTGCTTCGCGGCGGTCGGTTCGACGGTCACCGTGATCGCCTCGAAGCGAATTCCAGGCAGCCCCTTCGCGTTCATCACGCGCGCGACCTCGGCCGCGTTCAACCAGGGCGCCCCGACCTGTTCGAATGGCCGCGGCGTACCGCGTCCCTCGGTGACATTCGTCCCCTCGAAATACACGGTGCCGGGATAGTTCTTCAATGCATCCGGCGACCGCAGGTTGGGCGACGGGTTCACCCAGGGCAGACCGGTGTCCTCGAACCACATCGAGCGCTTCCAGTTGGCGGCGGAGATCACGATCAGGTTCGCGCCGATCCCGAAGCGAGTGTTGAACAGAGTGGCGAGCTCCCCCACCGTCATTCCGTGGCGCGCCGGGATGGGATACATCCCGACGAACGACTTGAACTTCGGATCCAGCGGCGCGCCCTCCACGATCTCACCGCCGATGGGGTTCGGCCGGTCGAGGACCACGAACGGAATTCCCTTCCGCTTCGCCGCCATCATCGACAGCGCCATGGTCGACACGTACGTCCACGTCCGCCCGCCCACTTCCTGCAGGTCGTACACGAGCACGTCCACGTTGGTGAGCATCGAATCGGCCGGGCCGCGGTCCTCGGTCTTGTACAGCGAGTAGATCGGCAGCCCGGTCTTCGAGTCGCGCTCGTCTTCGACTTTCGCGCCCGCCGCGGCGGTGCCGCGGATGCCATGTTCCGGCGCAAAGAGCGCGACGAGCTCCAGGTCCTCGTGCTGCGCGATGAGATCGATGGCGAGCCGGCCGTCCCGGCTGATGGCCGAGTGGTTGGCGATCAGTCCGACGCGCTTTCCCCGAAGCTCGTCGGGGACGTCGGCGAGGAAGACGTCGAGACCGGGACGAACCAGGCCATCCGCGAAGGGAGCAGGCGTGGCGGGCGTACGCGTGCACGCGGCAAGAAGTACCAGCAGAGCGACAAGCATCTTCATGCCATTGATGATACACCGATGTCGGCCCGGGCGAACGTCAACGGTCGTGAGCGCCGGTGCGTCATTTAGATTGAGTCATGCTCACAGCCTCACTTACCCGAGCGCTCTCGACCGCGCTGCTCGTGCCGCTGTTTCTGGCGCTTGCCGCCTCGCGTGTTACAGCACAGCAGCCCGACGCGCACCAGCATCACATGGCGGGTATGACGCCGGTGAAGGTGCCGGCCGGGGCGCTGTACACGGAAGCCGACGTGCGTTTCATGCAGGGGATGATCGCGCATCACGCGCAGGCCATCCACATGTCGCGCATGGCGGCGGCGCGCGGAGCCGATCCGCGCGTTCTCCGGTTCGCGACCAAGATCGACCAGTCGCAGATCGCGGAAATCTTCCTCATGCAGGACTGGCTGCGTCGCAACGGCCAGCAGGCGCCTGACACCTCGTCGTGGCGCACCATGCAGATGCCGGGCATGCTCACCGCGCCGCAGCTCGCCCAGCTCGACTCGGCGCGCGGTGCCGGATTCGACCGGCTCTTCCTCACCCTCATGATCCAGCATCATGAGGGCGCGCTGAAAATGGTCGACGACTTGTCCGCCAGCTGGCGGAACGCGCAGGACGTGGACGTCTCCGTCTTCGCCAACGACGTCCAGACGGTGCAGACCGCCGAGATCGGCGTCATGCTGCAGATGCTCGACGAGTTGTCAGCCGCTCGATAACATCCTCTTCTCACCACCACAGCCCACCCGATGCATCGTTACATCGCCCTCCTCGCCTTCTCGCCTGCCCTTCTCGCGGCGCAGACATTTCCCAGCGGCAACGACCCGCGCGATGGACTCAAGCCTGGCATGCACGACGCCGGCGTCGCCATGAAAGACATGCGGCTCGTGTCCGCGTCACCGAAACCGGTGGCACTCGACACCGCGCGCGGACTGGCGTTCATCAATTCGGACCTGGCCTTCCGCGACCACTACGTCTACCAGGGAAATTTTTCGGGCTTCACCATCTGGGACGTGAGCAACCCGGCGAAGCCGGAGATCGCGTCCGCGGTCTCGTGTGTCACGTCGCAGGGCGATCCCACCATCATCGGCAACCTGCTCTTCCTGTCCGCCGAGGGCGGCGGGAACCGCAACGACTGCGCGAAGGGTGGTGTGGAAGACCCCGCGGATCACATGGCCGGCGTGCGCATCTACGACGTCTCCAACCCGCGCGCCCCTCGGCTCGTGAACAACGTGCAGACCTGCAAAGGCTCGCACACGCACACGGTGATCCCGAGCCCAACGAACAAGGACGTCGTCTACATCTACATCTCGGGAAGCCAGGACGCGCGCACCGCGATGGCAGGCTGCGTGAGCGGTGACGACCCGGCGGACGAGAACAATTCGCTGTTCCGTCTCGATGTCATCAAGGTCTCGCTTACGCATCCCGAGCAGGCCGAAGTGGTGACCGGCGCGCGGATCTTCACCGGGCTCGAGCCGGCGCCGCGACGCGCTGGCCAGCAGGCCCGACGCCGCCGTCGCGGAGCCGACACTACACAGCCCGCACCGCGACCGACCGGCCCGCGCAACTGCCACGACGTGACCGCGTATCCGGCGATGCACCTCCTGGCCGGCGCATGCGGCAGTTACGGCCTCCTGGTGGACATCAGCAACCCGGAGAAGCCGGTGCGTCTCGATGCCCGCGCGGACACCAACTTCTCGCTCTGGCACACGGCGGTGTTCAGCAACGATGGATCGAAGGTCGTGTTCACCGACGAGTGGGGCGGCGGCACGTCGCCCAACTGCCAGGCGACGCACATGCTGGAGATGGGCGGCAACACGACGCTCACCATCGGTCCCGACCGCAAGTTCACGCAGCACGCCTACTTCAAGATTCCCACCGCACAGACGGCGCAGGAGAACTGCGTGTCGCACAACGGCGGGCTGGTTCCCGTTCCGGGGCGCGACATCATGGTGCAGGGCTGGTATCAGGGCGGTGTGGACGTCATCGACTTCACCGATCCCGACCATCCGTTCGAGATCGCGTTCTTCGACCGCGGCCCGATCGATCCGCCCCCTGCTCCTGGTGATTCCGCGCAGGCGGTGAGCCGCTCACGGGGGACGATCGGCGGTTCGTGGGGCGCGTACTGGTGGAATGGACTGATCTACTCGTCGGAGCTGGCGCGCGGGCTCGACATCCTCGAGCTGCTGCCCAGCGACCAGCTCTCGGCGAACGAGCTCGCCGCGGCGAAGCTGGTGCGGATGTCGGAGTACAACCCGCAGAGTCAGCCGAGGATCACGTGGCCGGCGGCGTTCCCGGTGATCCGGTCGTACCTGGACCAGCTGGTGCGCAACGACGGGCTGCCGAGCGCTCGCACGACCGCGATCGCGAGCGCGCTGGACGCCGCGGAGCGTCAGTCGGGTGCAGCGCGAGCACAGGCGCTCACGCGGCTCGCGGGTCAGGTGGACGCCGACGCGCGGAACGCGAAGGACGCGGCGCGGGTGCGCGCGATGTCGGCGGCAATTCGGGATCTCGCCGCCGCGTCGCGCCGCTGAGCCCATCACCTGGATCAGGATCGGGCGGCGCGGGTCCTCAACAGCGCAACGATCGAGAGGAGCAACGCGAGGCCGGCGGCCACGCTGGGAAGCACTTCATCCAGCCCGGTGTCGTCGCCGTCCTTCGCCCCACTCGCCGCGATCTCCGTCCGCGAAGCCGGCGTGTTGCTGTCCGGCGCACCAGTCCAGCGCACGGTGTCGCCGTTCGCGTACACCTGAACCACTGGCCAGGTGATCGTCGCCGGCTGATCGGGGTTCACGCCGATGAAGGGCAGCTCGACAAAGCGCTCAGCCGGTAGAGTACCGGTCCACGTGGCCGACGTCGCCCGGCCGCTGCTGTCCATCCGGGCGTCGATGCGCCAACCCGGGACGTCGAGGAATGAGATGACGCGAATCGTCGAGGGGAAGGTGATCGACACGCTGATCGTGGCCGCGTCGGATTCGTTCGGTACGCGCAGCACGTAGCGCTCGTACGCGCCGGGACGCGAGGTGGGAGGATAGACGACCGCGTGCGCGTTCAGCGTCGCGGGGATGAGAACCATGACGAGGGCAACTACGCCCCATGACCGCGTGTTCCGGGTCATCGCGACCACCTCATTCCGACGTAGAAGGATCGTGAGTCGGCGGGCTCGAAATACCGTCCCACCGCGTTGTCCACCTGCACCGACGCGGAATATCGTGCGTCCGTGAGATTGCGGGCATGTAGGAATACCGTCGCGCCCGCGCGCTCGACGGACCAGTCGACGCGAGCGCCGAGCGCCGCCCACGGCTCGTTGGTGTCCGAATTCGCGCTGTTCACGTGGTAGCGCGATGGGCTCCATTCGATCGTCGGCGTCAGCGACAAACCCGCGCGGTGCGTCCATGTCGCTTCCGCAGCCAGGTAATGGCTCGGCGCACCGGGAAGGTCGTTGTCGCGGAACTGCGGATCATTCACGAACGTGAAGCGATTGAAGGCATATGAAGCTCGGCCGGACACGCTTCCACACAGCAGGGCCAACCCCGCCTCGATGCCCGCGTGACGCGTTCGCGGCGCGTTTCGATATGTCGGGACCGTGAAAGGCGCTCCCGGAAACGGTTGGACGTTCTGATTCAGCAGCTCGTCGCGCAGCTCGATGTCGTACAGCGACAGTTCCCACTGCAGGAGCCCCGCCCCGTCGCGCGCACCGACCTCGTACTGCCAGGCGCGCTGTGGAGAGAGAGCG
>JBOHTL010000556.1:0-3539 GCA_050733735.1 Gemmatimonadaceae bacterium | reverse complement strand
GCGCCACGGTGTGCGACACGATGGCATAGACACCGAGCGCGGCGAGGCCGAACGCGCAGAGCGCGAACACGCCGAAGAGCGCGGCAATGAAGTCGTGCCGCTCGCGCCGCACACGGATCGACGACTGGTCTTCGTACGCGGCGGTGTAGAAATGCCGTACACTGGGCCCAAGCGGCTTCAGGGCTCGCCGGATGGCGCCCGGCAGGCGTCGCACGTCGCCCCGGGTTCGCGCCACCAGGGTGAACCCCGTGCAACATCTCGACCCGGCGGCGGAGAATGACTGCACCAGCGCCGTATCGTCCGCGTTCAGCACCCAGATCCGCCCGAGCTTCGGTCGCGGATCGTCGCGCTGACTGCCACGCAGCTGCCAGGCATCGGGTTGCACCGCGGAGACGCCGACGACGGTGAGCCAGGGCGCATCGACGTTCGACGAATCCAGCTTGATGAGCCGATCGACAGGACTCTCACCCGGCCAGAGATAGGTCGCCGTCGCCTTGTCCACGATCACCTGTGGCTCGGCGAATTCGCCTGGGCTGAAGTCGCGTCCCTCGAGGATCGGAATCCCGAGCGTCCGCAGGTAGTCGGGAGAGACGACGGTGTAGCCCCACTGGTGCGTCACGAATACGCGCGGAACGCCGCCGGGATCGTCGACGGAAACCGCCCGACGGGATGGCCGTTGGGTTCGGGAGGTCGCCGCGCTGACGACAGTGGTATCCCCCGTCAGCCGCTGGAGGACGACGTCGGACCACGTACGCTCGCTGCGCACGTCGCCCGTGGTGGGATTGATGCGGACATAGGACCCCGCCAGATGGCGATAGTTGGCCGGAAGCTCGAACCGGTACAGGGACAGCGCGGCCTGGATCAGCAATCCGGCGCCGCACATCAGCGCCAGCGCCAGCGCCACTTCACTGATCAGGAGGTAGGCGTACTGCCGTCGCGCTTTCCTGCTCTGACCCGTGCCCGCGCCGGATTTCAAGAGAGTGTCGATGTCCACGCGCGACAGCCGGATGGCCGGAAGCAGGCCGACGGTGAGAACACAGAACGCGGTCGCGCCCATCGCGAAGACGGCGACGCGCCAGCTCGTCTGCGGTCGGGTGACGTACTCCGCCAGCGTATCCGGCACCGACGTCTCCACGATGCGCATCCCCCAGGCGGTCAATATCGCGCCGAGCACCAACCCGCCGAGCGCGAGCCACGCAGACTCGATGACGAGCTGGCCAACGATCGCGCGCCGCGATGCGCCGATCGCTGAGCGGGTGGCCAGCTCCCGCGTGCGCGCGACGCCACGCGCGAGTTGGAGATTCGCAAGGTTGGCGCAGGCGATCAGCAGCACGGCGCCGACGGCGCCGACGATGGCCATGTGAAATCCCCACTCGTGGAACTTCGGGCGGATCCACCGGCGAAAGCGGAATCCTGCGTGCGGCAGCCGGTCGCCCGACCGTTCCATGATGCGATGGTTGAGCGTATTGAGCTCGGCGACCGCCTGCGCATGTGAGACTCCGGGTCCCAGCCGAAAGAGCGTGAGGGGCATGTCCGGCAGTGCGCTGGACGAGGCGACCTGCCACACGTCGGTGTAGGCGCCCGGGAAGTCTGATTCATATGGAACGAGTCCGACGACGGTGCGCGGCTCGCCGTCGACAAGTACGCTTGCCGTATCGTAGGCGTCGCGCTCCGGGAAGAGCTGGCGCCACATGCGCTCGCTGAGAACGACCGCCGTTGGCGTCGAGGCGACATCGGCGCTGGACAGGAGACGTCCCGCGCTCGGACGGACGCCGAGAACCGCGAAGTAGTTCGGCGTGACGGTGAGAATGCGGGCATCGCGCAGCCGTGTGCCGCGCTCGATGATGCTTCCAGCGCCTGATCCGCGCTTGCCCGCGGCGCCGGCGTGGAACGTGAGCACTTGCAGCGCCTCGTTACGCTCGCGGATGGGAACGCGGCCGCGATAATCGCCGAAGTACGGCGCTTCGTAGAGACGGTAGGGCTGGAAGATGTCGAGCTTGGGGCTGATGAGCGCATCGACCACGCTGTACATCGTGGTATTGAGCGCGATGGCGACGCCAAGCGAGAGGATGGCGAGCGCGGTAAACCGCTTATGGCGGCGGAGAAGTCGTGCTGACTGCCTGACCTGCTCGAGGGAGAAAGCCACGATTGGGCACTGTATTGGTAGACCGATACAGTGTAGAGTCCGGTTGCGCCTGTCAATGGCGGATGTCAGTTCACTAGCATGAGCCGCAATGGTCGCACGCGAGACGACACCGCTCCCTTCAGGTCACGATCGAGGATGTCCTGAATGACCGAGCCGCCCACGATGATCCACTCGATGGTGGCGTGCGCGCGGCGCAACCATTCAGCAAGACGCGCGAAGCTTTCTCCTCGCGGAGTGGCGACTGTGCGCTGGTTGACGATCACGTTTGTCGATGCAATTTGACGAAGTGGACAACCGGACTTCGGCCGAGGCAGAGGTGCGCGATCAGGCCGTCGCGTCGGCGGGGCTGAGCCTGCTCATTCCCGGGCTAGCGCAACTCCTCCAGCATCGGTGGATTCCCGCGATCATCCATCTCGGTGCCGTGGGTACCTATCTGCTGGCGGTGCGACAGGCGGAATGGGGCCATGCCGGCTGGCTCGCCCTGGCCTGGAATCTTTGGTCGGGGCTCGACGCGTATTGGTATGAGCGCCATCATGCATCCCGACACACGTCGGACGAGGATTGATCATGGCCCATTCGATACCGCCCCGGCTTTCCCGCGATCTCGCCGCGGAGATTCTCGACCGCGCCGCACGAATCGACGCGGATGAGCGATTCGACCTGGCGAATCTGCGATCTGCCGCCGCGGACGCCGGGATCAGCCAGGAGGCGTTCGAGCGGGCGCTCGCCGAGATGGTGCAGTCGTCGCGGCCAGTCGCGTCGCCGGTCGACTCATCACGGCCGAACGCGTACGAAGTAGCGTTCAAGGCCATTGGTGTCGGCGCCCTTTCGGGCTTCCTGGCGATGGCGGTGGTATCACTGGCGGTCGGAGAGGCCCCTCCCGGAGATGCTCTCCTGGGTGCACTCGTGGTCGGCGGCGGCGCGCTCGCCGGCGTCGTCACGTATCTCATTCGAAAATTGAAGTCGTGAACCCGTTCACTCAACGGACATGCCGAGCAACCTGCCGGAGCGATTCAGCGACGATGATATGAAGGCCATCCTGGCCCGCGCCATCGAGATCGACGCACGCGATCCACAGATCACCACCGAGGACCTTCGGGAGATCGCCACGGAAGTGGGCGTGTCGCCGTCGTCTCTCGAGGCGGCGCTGCGCGAGCGCGCGAGTACGGTGCGGTTACAGCGCGCCGCGTCCTCTCCGCTCAGAATCGTCACCATCTCTGCACTTGGTGTCCCATTGGGAGTTGCGGCGGGCTGGGTGCTGTCGACGGGCAGCGGACTCGGGGTACTGGGGCTCATGTGCGCGGGACTGTTGGCGACCGGAGCGCTGGTACTCTTCCAGGGCTCCACTGCTTCGCTGCGCACCTTCCATATAAAGAATCTTGCATTCTGGGGT
>JBOHTL010000555.1:0-3950 GCA_050733735.1 Gemmatimonadaceae bacterium | reverse complement strand
CGTCCCACCTGGGGCGCGGCGAGACCGATTCCCTTCGCCGCGCGCATCGTCTCGAACATGTCGTCGATGAGTCGGCGGTGTTCATCGGTGACCTGCTCGACGACCCGCGTCTCCTGGCGGAGGATCGGATCGCCAAGCACGCGGATCTCGAGACCGCTCACGTCGATGCCGGCGCCGTCTGGGCCAGGATCTTGGCGATGCGTCCGCGCTCCACGATGAAGCGCGACTCTGCCGACTTCATCGTGACTTCGTCGTCCATCGTCGGCTGCGACTTGCCGTCCTTGCTCCCTTCGCGAATGTGCACGACCTCGCCGATGATGCCGCCCGTCGTCACGACGCGATCCCCGCGCTTGAGCGTGCGCAGCGCTTCCTCGTGCTTTTTCCGCTGCCGCTGCTGCGGCCGGATGATGAGGAAATAGAAGATCAGGAAGATGAGGCCGAACTGAAACAGCAGTGGCATCATCGAGCCGCCCCCGCCACCAGCGGGTGGGGCCTGAAGGGCGAGCATGGCAAAGGGTGCGATCATGCGAGGGTGCCTGAACGTGAGTGGTAGCGGTCCAGCCAGCGCCGGCTCCACGCGTCGAATTCGCCATTCGCGATCGAATCGCGCGCCGCGCGCATCAGCGCCACCAGAAAATGTACATTGTGCAGCGAGAGCAGTCGCATGCCGAGCATCTCGTCAGAGACGAAGAGATGCCGGAGGTAGGCGCGGCTGAACTGCCTGCAGGCGGCGCAGTCGCAGGCGTCGTCCAGTGGACGCTCGTCGGCGCGAAATTCGGTGCGCTTGATGTTGAGCCGGCCATCGCTGGTAAACACGGCGCCGTTGCGTCCCATGCGTGTGGGTGCCACGCAGTCGAAGAGATCGACACCGCGCCGGACTCCTTCGACGAGATCCTCGGGGAAGCCGACGCCCATCAGATATCGCGGCCGTTCAGCCGGGAGCGCTTCGTTCACGGCGTCGAGGATCCGGTACATGTCGGACTTCGATTCGCCCACGGAAAGCCCGCCGATGCCGTAGCCCGGCCAGTCGTGCATCGCCCTGATCGCGCCGGCCGCTTCACGCCGCAGATCCTCGTGAATGCCGCCCTGGACGATCGGAAACAGCGCCTGTTCCTGGCCCCGTGGTTCGATCGCGTGGAATGCGTCGAGACACCGCGAGAGCCATCGCACGCTGCGCTCGCTCGCGTCGCGCGCGGTCGCCGCGTCGCTCTGCCCGGGGATGACATGATCGAACTGCATGACGACGTCGGCGCCCAGGTTGCGCTCGATCTGCATGACCGATTCGGGGGTGAAGCGCCGGCTGGAGCCGTCGATGTGGCTGCGAAACTCCACGCCATCCTCCTCGACGGTCCGCAACTGTGCAAGCGAAAACACCTGAAACCCGCCGGAATCGGTGAGAATGGGACCATCCCATCCCATGAAGCGGTGCAGCCCGCCGAGCCGGGCGACGAGCTCGTCCCCCGGACGCAGGTGCAGATGGTAGGCGTTGGCGAGAATCATCTGCGCGCCGGCCTCGTGCAGCTCGCGCGGGTCGAGCGACTTCACGGTGGCGAGCGTGCCGACTGCCATGAATGCCGGCGTCTCGACGACGCCGTGCGGCGTGTCGAGCTCCCCGCGACGAGCGGCGCCCGCGGTGTGCTGCAGACGAAAGGAAAAATCGCGCACGGTCAGATCAGATCACCGCCATCGCGTCGCCGTACGAAAAGAATCGATACTCATGTTCGACGGCTTCCCGGTACGCGCGCATGACGAGGTCGTAACCCGCGAACGCGGCGACGAGCATGATCAGCGTGGAACGGGGCAGATGGAAGTTGGTGATGAGCCGGTCGACGGCGCGGAATCGGTATCCCGGCCGGATGAAGAGTCGCGTGTCTCCGTCACGCGCGCGCAGTACGTCGCTGTTGTCGGTGGCGCTTTCGAGCGTGCGCACCGACGTCGTGCCCACCGCCCACACCAAACGTCCCGCCGCTCGCGTTTCGCGAACGGCGCGGGCCGTGGCATCCGGCACGGAATACCACTCCTCGTGCATCACATGATTCGCCGGATCGTCCCCCTCGACCGGTTTGAAGGTGCCTGCCCCCACGTCGAGCGTCACCTCCGCGCGGCGCACTCCGCGCTCACTCAGCTGCTGCAACAGCGTCTCGGAGAAATGCAGCCCAGCCGTTGGCGCGGCCACCGACCGTCCATCGCGCACATAGACCGTCTGATAACGACTCTCGTCCGCCGGTGTGTCGGCGCGCGCGATATATGGCGGCAAAGGGACGTGGCCGAATCGCTCGATCGCTTCTGCCTGGGGCAAAGGGCTGCGCAATCGCACGTGACGGGTGCGACGTTCGGTGACTTCGAGCACGTCCACGGACAACTCCGGCCCGATCTCGACGGTGCGCCCCGGCCTCAGCTTCCCGCCCGGCGACACCATGGCTTCCCACACGTCGCCGTCGATGTTCCGCAGCAGCAGAATCTCCGCGGGTGCGCCACTCGCGCGACGTCCCAGCAGACGCGCTTTCATCACCCGGCTCGTGTTGACCACGAGAAGATCGCCGGGCGCCACGAGATCCACGATGTCCCTGAATCGGCGGTGCTCGATGGAATGCGACTCACGTCGCACCACCATGAGCCGGCTCGCGTCGCGCTCCGGCAGCGGCGCCTGCGCGATCAGCGCGGGCGGCAGGTCGAAGTCGTAGTCGGAAGTCCGGTCGCCATTCACGCGCTAAAACTAGGCCCGATTGACCATCAAACCGTCAACCCGTCAACCCGTCAACCCGTTTCAGAAAAGCGATTCCTGCGCCGGAACGATCGGCGGCGGCGTGTAGCCAAAATGCCGGTACGCCAGCGGAGTAGCGGCCCTGCCGCGAGGCGTGCGCTGCAGAAACCCGTGCTGCACCAGGAAGGGCTCGTATACTTCTTCGATGGTGTTGGCGTCCTCGCCGACGGCAGCCGCCACCGTGTTCACGCCCACAGGACCACCGTCGAACTTCTCGATGATCGTCTTGAGGATGCGCGCGTCCATGTCGTCGAGACCGAACTCGTCGACGTCGAGCATCTGCAGTCCCTCGTGCGCCACGTCGCGCGAGATGAACCCGTTCGCGCGCACCTGCGCGAAATCGCGGATCCGGCGCAGCAGGCGGTTCGCCACGCGCGGCGTGCCGCGCGAGCGCTTCGCGAGCTCGGTCGCTCCACCCTCGTCGATCCCGACCTTGATGACGTCGGCCGACCGCTTGACGATCTGCACGAGGTCCTCGGCGGGGTAGTAGTTCAGACGCTCCACGATGCCGAAGCGCGCGCGCATCGGTGGTGTGAGCATACCATAACGCGTCGTCGCGCCGATGAGCGTGAACTGCTCGATCGGCATCGTGATCGTCTGCGCCTTCGGTCCCTCCGAAAGGCGGATGTCGATCTTGAAATCCTCCATCGCCGGATACAGGAACTCCTCGATGATCGGCCGCAGGCGATGGATCTCGTCGATGAAAAGAATGTCGCCGGCGCGCAGGTTCGTGAGCGTGCCTACCAGGTCACCGGGCTTCTCCAGCGCTGGGCCCGACGTCGTGCGGATGTTCACGCCCAGCTCGCGCGCGATCAGCTCCGCCAGCGTCGTCTTGCCGAGTCCCGGCGGACCGAAGAACAGGGAATGGTCGAGCGGATCGCGACGGGCCAGCGCCGCGTCGATCCACACGCGCAGGCTGTCCTTCACCTTCTGCTGACCTATGAATTCGGACAGCCGCTGCGGCCGCAGCGACAGCTCGACCACCGATTCGTCGGACAGCGCCTCAGGTGTCGTGATTTCCGGACGCGACATCGCTACACACTACCTGCGAACGGGTTGGCTGGAAATCGGGCCGCTGAAAGTATAGCCGAAGATATGCCGAAGTCGAGCATTTTTTCGGCAATCTGCCCCGACTTCTCGCCTGTTCTGCTTACAGATGCGCCGGTAACGTGGCCAGGCGATCCGC
>JBOHTL010000554.1:0-3301 GCA_050733735.1 Gemmatimonadaceae bacterium | reverse complement strand
ACGAGTGTTCCGCCGACTTCCGGGTCATAGCCCTTGTAGTTGGTGAACGTCATCAGGTTGCGTCCGATGAGCGAGATCGACGCGCCCGTTGCCCCGAATCGGGAGAACCAGGAGAGCGGACGACCGGTAATGCGATATCGCACCGAGACCTCGCGCAGCTTCACGTAGCCCGCGTCCTCGACGAAGTAGTCAGTCGGGTCGTTGGCGGAATACAGCGCCACGTAGTACTCGATCGGCTTCTTGAGCTCCTGGGGTTTGCCCACCTGGTCGACGTCGGCGCTGCGCGCCCATTGGTACATGCGCTGGTTGGTCTGGTTGTAGATCTGACCACCTTTCTGCATGTCGAGCAGGCCGTATAGGCTCCAGTTCTTCCAGTTGACGGAATTCGAAAGGCCGACGCGGAAATCCGGGTTGCCATCGCCGATTTTCACGACCGCCGCGCTTCCGCCGGCGTCCTTGAGCGTGATCGGCATGCCCCACTGATATGTCGCATTGCCGATCGGCGCGCTCGTTGTTCCCCAGAGCTGCCCGGTTTCGCCTTCGGTGTACGCGTTGCCCGGTCCGACCCAGACGAGCAACCCTTCGTCGTTCACCTGGAACTCGGCGGCATTGGCCTGCGCACCCGACGGCAGCTCCGCCGTCGATTGGATGAAGCGGAAGCCGTACATCGCGCGGAGGTTCTCGCCCGCGCAGATGAACTGGATGTTGTTGCGCTGAAAGCACGGCGCGCTGAACTCGGTGATCTTGTGGCGGCCGCGATCCGCGACGAGGCCGAGACGCCAACGCAGGTCGCTGCGTCGGATCAGGTCGGCCTCGAAGGTGGCTTCGACCGAATTCCCCTCGACCGTGCCGGCGTTCTGCCACTGGAACTCGTAGCCGAAAAATCCGGCGAGTGGGATCTGGATCAGCTGGTCCACGACCCGGTTCCTCACATACGAGAACTGGAACGAGTAGCGGTCGCGCAGAATGGCGTCGATGCCGACTTCCGTCTCGGTGGCGTGCTCCGGCTTCAGAAACTTGTTGCCGAGGGTGATCTTTTCGAGGCCGCCGCCCGAGAGGAAGCCGAACGTCTCGAACTGGTCGTCGAAGTCCGGGCGACCACCGGCGGTGCCCTGCGACGCACGCAGCTTGAACTCGGTGAATGCCGGCATCGGCCACCATGATTCGTTCGCCAGGCGATACGCCGCGCTCACGCGGTAGTAGGTGTTCCACTTTTCTTCCGAACCGAACAGCGAGCTGCCGTCGCGCCGCACGAGGCCGTCGAAGATGTACCGTCCGTCGTATTCGCCACCGAGGGTGACGAAATAGCCGTTGGCGCGGATCTCCTCGAGCAACGATTCGGTGAACTGCACCTGGGCGTTGTCCAGACTGCGAACGCCGGGCGCCGACAGCTGCTCGCCAGACGCGGTCGTGGTCTGGTTGCGCTCGCGCTCCGCGACGGCGCGCAGTGTGCTGCGCAGCGTGAGTGGCCCGCGGCGTCCGATGAGGTTGGCGCTCGCGGCACTGTTGATCGCGTCGGTGGTGCCGGTGAACTGCTCGATTTCACCAGGACCGCCGAGCGCGAACCCTTCGGTCTTCGCGCCGGCATCGAGGAAGAAATCGTTGCGGCGGTCGGAGCGGTCGTAGCTCACGTTGGCGTCGAAGTTCAGCCAGGAGAATGGCGTGTAGCGTCCCTCGATGCCGCCCTGGGTGCGGTTCCGCTTCCGCTCGTTGCTCTCCGTTGCGAGCACGTACAGCGGGTTCTCCTCGCGCCCTTCGGGATCCAGCTGGAACGCGAACGGCGTTCCATCGGGATCGGGCGTAAGCAGGTCGACGTCCGGGGCCTGGTTGATCAGGTCGAAAAACGTGTCGCCGTACAGGTTCTGGCGCATCGAACGGCTGTGGTAGCCGCTGAAGCGAACCTGGATATCGTCGCGGAGGTTGTGATCGAGGTTCAGGCGGATGTCGTTTTGCTGATATGCACCCGCGTTTAGCACGACGCCGTCTTCCTTCGAGTTCACGTAGGACATGAACCAGTTCGTGCGCCCCGCATTCTGGGACATGCTGATCGAGTTCTTGTAGAACTGTCCCGGGTTGTAGAAGCGATCCACCTGGTCGAACATCGGATCGAAGTAAGCCACGTCCTGGAAACGTTCGAATGCCGGTCGCGCGATGCGATCATCCCGATCCACCACGGTGCCGGTCGCGTCGACATACTGTCCGGTGGCGTTTGTCTGGTAGTAGTGATGGCGCGCCCACTCGATCTTGCCGGCGAGCTGGTTGGTGCCGATCTCGCTGCGCGCCGTGATGCGCGTGGGGCCTTGCGTTTCCGAGTCACCGCGGCGCGTGCGGATCTGGATGACGCCTGCCTGGGCGCGCGAACCGTAGAGGGATGCCGCGGCCGCGCCCTTCACGATCTCGATGCTCTCGATGTTCATCGACTCGAGATCGGCGGACGCTGCGTCGAACGACGTGCTCTGGATGACGCCGTCCACGACGATGAGCGGCGAGTTGGACTTGTTGATCGACGTCGGCGTTCGCAGCAGAATGTTCGTGCCGCCGCCCGGCTGGCCGTTCGGCACGATCGTGACGCCGGAAACTTTGCCCTGAATCGTCTCGAGCGCGTTCGTCGGCGGCACCGGAGCGTTCGCGGCATCGACGCGCGCCACCGTGAACGGCACGCGGGTGCCGCTCGTGGGATCGACCACGCCGGTGGTAACCACCGCTTCGAGCGTGAGCGGCGCCGTGACGAGGGTGAAGTTCGCAGT
This sequence comes from Gemmatimonadaceae bacterium, assembly GCA_050733735.1. Lineage (GTDB taxonomy): Bacteria > Gemmatimonadota > Gemmatimonadetes > Gemmatimonadales > Gemmatimonadaceae > DASPMP01. The sequence continues at coordinate 554 of JBOHTL010000554.1, read as the reverse complement.
GGCGGTTCCGCCGTCGCTCACGACGACGCCCGCGATGCTGCCGCGACGATATCCGATGCGCCGCGCTTCGACGGTGTATGTGCCGGCGGGAACGCCGACGACGGTGTAGCGGCCCTGGTCGTCGGTCTCGGCGCGCAGTCGCGTGCCTGCAACGGCGATTTGCGCATTACCCAAACCGCGCCCGAGCGCGGAATCAGTGACGGTACCCGTGATTCGCCCCGTTCCCTGTGCGCTCGCGTCGTTCGGCAGCAGGAGCGCGAGAACGAGGACGGGGACGCCCAACAAGTTCCACTTGGACATCTGTTCTCCTCTACGAATTGTTTCGATCGGCCCGAAGATGATTTGTGTACAGCGCCGGCGCTAGGCGAGGGGGGACGACACGGAAGGGAGCTGGGACAAGAGGCGGGACAGCGTTCACACGGAGCGCGTCGGGTCACTTCAGAAAAAGCAGGATCGATAAATGGAAGAGGATGCGGGCTAACACGCCGCCGCATCCCCAATCAATTCCTCGATCCTGCTCTTTTCGCTGTGATCAGACCTGCTCAGTGTTCAGG
>JBOHTL010000553.1:0-3104 GCA_050733735.1 Gemmatimonadaceae bacterium | reverse complement strand
TCCCGTCGCAGAACAGACGCGTTGGCGCTCAGCTCGAGGCCGCGGCTCTTCATCTGGCCGACATTCCGCAGCTGGGAATTCAGGAATCCCGCGGAGGGGATCTGACTGACGAAGAAGAGGGCGTCATCGATCTTGCGATCGTACCAGGTGAACTCGGTGGTCAGACGATCGCCGAGGAATGCAGCGTCGAATCCCAGCTCGAGCTCGGAGGTGCGCTCCGGGCCGAGATCGGGGTTCCCGACGTTGTTCGGGTAGAACGCTGGCGAGCCACCCCAGCCGACAGGGTCCCACGTCCGCACGGCGTCGAAGGCGCCGGGCGCGCGTCCTGACTGTCCCCACGCGGCGCGCAGCTTCATCGTCGGACTCCACGTTGGCCAGAAGTTCTCGTCCGAAGCCACCCATGAGAGGCTCACCTTCGGGTACGTCTGCAGGCCGAAGTCTTCACCGAAGGCGCTGTTGCCATCCACGCGGAGACCGAACGTGAGGAAATAGCGATCTCTCACGTCGAGCATGCCCTGCGTGAAAAAGCCGGCGTTGATCACGCGTTGGCGTTCCTCGAAGCCAAGCCGGGTTCCCGCGCTCGTCACGGTCGGCTCGCCCGGTCCCGGGAAGTTCTCGCCGTAGGCCGACGTCTCGCGCGTGTCGGTCGTGACGCTCTGACCGCCCCACGAGAGCGTGGTCCGAAGATCCTGATTGATGGCGTGCTGGTAATTCCCTTTGTAGTCGAAGGTCAGATTCTGATACATGTGACGACGGTCCGACAGAATCCCGCCACTCGCCTGGATGTATCCGAACGGACGCAGGTTGCGGTTGTTCACCTGCGCCATGTCGTATCCCACGGTGAAGGAGTTCGTGAGATTGGGAAGCGGGCTCCATCTGGTGGTCCCGCCCGTGACGAGGTGGTCGATTTCGCTCGTGATGAACTGGTTGAGGATGAGGTTCATGACTTCCGGACGATCGTTGGACGCGTAGTTGCGATCGCGCCGGAAGGCGTTGAGCGTGAGACCGTGAGCGTTGTTCCCCGCCGGCGTGTTGGAGATGTGATCCTTCGTGTACGAGGTGTTCCAGTTGAAGAGCAGGCTGGCGAGCGGCGTAAAGCTGAAGTTGCCGCGAATCATCTGCTTGTTCTCGTTGTCGTTCGGAAGGACGCTGTCGTCATCGCGCGTGCCCGCGGAGACGAAGTAGTGCAGCGGCTCGCCACCGCCCGCGACGGACATCGAGTAGCTCTGCCGATACCCGGTCTGCAGCCACGGGTCGATGAACAGGTAGCTGGACGTTCCACCCGCGCGTGAGACGCCCTTCATCGGCAGACCGGCGAACCGGTCAGGAAAGCTGTCGCGATATGCCTGCGTCGTGCCGGAGCACGGGGACACGACGGCGCATCCATAGATCGTGTCGCCGGGTGGCGCGCGGCTCGGATCGGGACCGAAGGGCAGCGTCTTGGCGAATCCCTGATGCGTCTCGAACGTCCACACCGGACGTCCGGCGTGACCGCTCTTCGTGAAGATCTGGATGACGCCGGCGGCGGCTTCCGTGCCGTAGAGCGTCGCGGCAGCCGCGCCCTTGATGATCTCGATGCGCTCGATGTCCGCGGGATTGATGTCGTTCATTGGGCTGGCGACATCGTTGGAGCTGCGCAGGTCCGAGCCGGACGCGGGTACGTTGCGCGCGTATCCGTCGCTCCGGAGGCGCACGCCGTCGACGTAGATGAGCGGCTGGTTGCTCATGGCGACGCTGACGTTGCCGCGGAGGCGGATCATCGAGCCGCTGCCGGCCTGCGCGGAGCTCTGCATGACCGTCATCCCGGCCGCCCGTCCCTGCAGCAGCGCCCCGATGTTCTGCGCCGGCTGCTGGACCTGCGAGAGATCGATCTGCGAGATGGCATTGCCGACTTCACGCTGACGCGCCTGTCCGGCGGTCCCCGTGATGACGACGGCGTCGAGCCCGATGGCCTCCGTGCGCATCTCGAAGTTCTGCGTGGCCGTCGCGCCAGCAGCGACCATGATCGCGTGCTCGACGGGGCGATGCCCGAGCATCTGCGCGCGGATGCGATACGCGCCCGCGGGGATGTTCACGATGGTGTACTCGCCGTTCTCGCTCGTCCGCGTGCCGAGCGCTGTGCCGACGAGATGGACCTGGGCGCCGACGAGCGCCTGTCCGCTCGCCTTGGCGACTCGGCCGCTGATGGTCCCCGTGTTCGCCTGCGCGGCGAGAAGGTCGACTGCGACGACGGTGGCGAACAGCGCGAGCCACAGCCGGCTCAGGGGTCTGAACGAAGCGGCGAAAACACCGACACGTGCGAGACGCATAGACACCTCTCCTGGGGGAGTTTCCGGTGCGGCGACGGCGCCGAGCCTTTCTCTGTCAACTACTCGCGCGAGAATGGCGTCACGCGCACGGCGCGTCAAGACACGGGGAGGCGCGAGACACGGCTGCGGGACGAAGATCGTGGGACGCGGGAAATGGGAAATGAGTGGGATGCGGGGAGAGGGACAGCGGTCCCTCCTACGTAGATTCGACGCCCGCCTACGTATCGGTGTCCGTAGCGTTGTCCCAATCGACGCCCGACATTTCGCGCCGGTTCGAACGCTCCCCGTTCCCTCTGAGACCAATGAAGAGACGCCTCCTGCTCGCCGGCATCGCACTCGCTCTCGTGCTGGGCTGCGCGATGCGCGTCGAGCGCACGATGATCGAGCCAGGCGAGCTCGCCACCGTCGATGCGCGGGCGCCATTCCTCAAGGCGCACATGCGCGACGGTTCGCTGCTCGTGCTGTCCTCGTGGATCGCCAACGACACCACCCGCGTCGTCCGAGGAACGGGCAAACGCTACGGCGTCGACCGCGCGCCGCTGCCGGACAGCGCGCACCTTATCTCGATCGATTCCGTCGCGATCTTCGAGACCAACGTCGCGCGCAATTCGCCCACGGTTGGAGCGCTGGCCATCGTCACCGGCATCACCGCGTCGGTCGCCGTGCTCTGCGCGCTCGATCCGAAGACCTGCTTCGGGTCGTGCCCGACATTCTACGTCACCGACGGCGAGCGCAACCGGCTTCAGGCGGAAGGGTTCTCCGCGAGCATCGCGCCGAGCCTGGAGGCCCGCGACG
>JBOHTL010000552.1:0-8888 GCA_050733735.1 Gemmatimonadaceae bacterium | reverse complement strand
ACATGCGACGCCTCGATGAATAAAAATAATTCAAGACCTTTCAGCAGGTCGTAAGCTGCGTGCCCACTGTCCGCGGATGGCGCTGACGTGCCCATCGGCGAGACACCGTCTGCCGGCGCTTCCGTCCACACGGTCTCGGAAGACTGTCCCGCGGTCTCGCCTGCGCTGCGCTGCGCTTCGCCTTCCCGGGCGCCTGGCTCGGTCGCTATGGCGATCGCGCGCGGTGCGTCTGCGGCAACGCTCGCCGCCGTTCGGGATCCGTCGCCGGCGATGGCGGAGTCTCCGTCGGACTTGCGCCGGTCGTACGCTGACCACTTCAAGAGACCAGTCGGCCACTGCATAGCACGCTCCCTCTTTGACACACGAACGGTGCTCGCCGGCATTTTGTGTCATGCGCCGGTGCCGTTGTCGGTGACGTTTCCGCTGCAACGCAGGATGAAACGGATCAGACGAGGGAGCACCGGGACCGAGGCACATTCAGACTCGAATCATCGGCGTCCGCCCCGAAGCGTCGCATCCAGCTGATCCGTTTCAGGCAAGAAAGACACCGTGGCAGGCGTCCGCCCATTACTCTCCGCGAAGGACGACGGCGGGATGCGTGCGCGCTGCGCGCCGCGCGGGGAGCAAGGTCGCGAGCAGCGTCACGACGACCAGGAGCGCCGTCGCCAGCGTGTACTCCGCGATGCTCGTTGGCGCCACTTCATATAGAAGGGCTCGCAGGAACTTCGTGGCGCTGAGCGCAGCCGCGAGTCCCGCAAAGACGCCGATCGCGACGAGTTTGAGCCCGTCGCCCAGTACCATGGAACCGACACGTGACGGCGCGGCGCCCAGCGCGAGGCGGATACCGAACTCGCGCACGCGTCCCGCCGCGGCATACGACACCACGCTGTAGACGCCGATCACGCCAAGCAGGAGTGCTGCCGCCCCGGATACCGCGATGAGCAGCATCGTGAGACGCACCCGCGCTGTCGCATCATTCAGCCGCGATTCGAGTGTGCGGACGTCCGTGACCGGAACACGCGGATCGAGCTCCTTCGCGATCGACTGAAGCGTCGCCGCGGAGGGCAGCCGCGTCCCTCGTATGGTGTACAGCACCTCCATCTGCTTCGTCCCGGGAATACTGTCGTCTGGAAGCCCGTCGCCATCGCGCAACAATGGCCAGTACACCATCGGCCGGTAGCCGTCCTCGATTCGCTCCGCGTGGACGTCGCCCACGACCCCAACGATTCTCTGGGGGCTGCCGAGCGTGCCGTCCGTCCTGATGTCCGCGAGCACTCGCCCAACGGCGTCCGGCGTGCCGAAGACGCTCCTCGCCAGGCGCTCGCTCACCACCACGGCGGGAATCCCGCGGAGATCGCCCGGCTGAAACGTCCGTCCGTAGCGCAGCGGGATTCGCATGACACGGAAGTAGTCGGGGCTTGCCACGTTTCTCATGCCTGTCACTGTCGGTCGGCTCTCGTCGTCGCCGGCCATGAGCTGCATCTCGAACCCGCGCGGCGTGAGCGGCGCGTGCATCACGGCGGCGACACCCGAGACACCGGGAAGCGCGGCCAGCCGGTCCATCATGGTCGCGTGAAAGACGGCGCTCTTGGTGTATGAGACGTACCCGGTGGGCCCCCACGGAAGCGATACCTGCGCCGTCAGCGTGTTCGCCGGCTCGAATCCGATGTCGGCATTGCGAAGGTTCCAGAAGCTCCGCCCGAGCAGCCCAGCGGCGACGAGGAGTGTCAGCGCGATCGCCACCTGGAACGCGACGAGGCCGTTCTGCGCCCCTCTCCACGCCCGGCTCGGCGTCGATCGTGACGCGCGGAGGCGATCGAACAATCCGACCATGCCGATGCGACTGAGCCCGGTCACCCCAACACCGGCACCTATCACCACTGCGCACCCGAGCAGGAGTGCGATCGTGCCGCCCGTGAATGAAATTTCATGAATGCGGGGAATCTCGCGCTCGGTGAACCCGAACTTTGTGGAGAGCGCGAGCGCCGCCGCCGGCAGCGCGACGACCGCCGATGCCGCGCCAAGCACCGTGCCTTCGATGACGAAGCGTTGCGCCAGCGCCAGGCGGCTGGCACCGAGCGAACGCGCGATGGCGATCTCCTGGCTGGCGCGCTCGGTGCGCAGGAGAAACAGGTTCACGACGTTCGTCGTCGCGATCAGGAGCACGACGACGACCAGCACGCCGAGGAGCACGAGCTGCGGACGCACCGTGGCCACCGTCGCCGACTTGAGTGATTGCACCGACACTCGAGCCCCGGCCTGCTTCAGCATCTCGGGGGTGAGCGGCGGAAAGCGCTCCGAGAGCGACGGCATCAGCGCCCTCAGCTCCGCCGCGGCGGCGGGGATGTCGCTGCCGTTCCGTAAGCGGCCGATCACCGTGTAGCCCCGCGCTGTGATGCTCGCCCGGCCGACTGGTACGACAGCCGGGTACCACATGTTCACGGACGCCGTGGGGAAGTCGAAATCGCGTGGCAGCACGCCGACGACCCTGCGGGCGCCGCGGGTGATGTTGATGAGGCGACCAATGATGGTCGGGTCGGCTCCGTACCGCCGCTCCCAGAGCTCCTGCGAGATGAGGATCGCGCTCCGAGGGTTGCTGAACGACGTATCGCCCGTCTCGAAAAGGCCGCCCAACACCGGCCGCACGCCCAGGAGTGTGAAGACATTGGGTGTCACTCCCGCGACGGTCACACCCTCCGGGGCGTCGCCGTCGGTGATGCTGTAGTCAGTGCTGATCCAGTAGGCTCCCAGCTCCGTGAACGAGCGCGCGCTCTTCGCGAAGTGGAAGTACGTCGCCGCGGTGTGCTCGTCGCCATGCGCATCGATGCCGTCGATGTGAAAGCCGACCCGCACGAGCCGGTCGGGCTCCGGATACGGCAGGTCGCGCAGGAGCACGCCGTAGACGATGCTGCCGATGCCGACCGCGACGCCGATGCCGACGCCGAGCGTCGCAATGACGCCCGCAGCAAATGCCGGAGCGCGCCGAATGCGGCGGAGGGCGAACCGCGTGTCGCGAGCGATGTTGTCGAGCGCTACAACGCCACGGGCGTCTCGCGTCTCTTCGCGGAAGCGCTGCGTGCCGCCGAAGCGAAGCAGCGCCAGGCGCCTGGCCTCGGCTTCACCCATGCCCTGGCGGACATTCTCCGCGACCTCCATCTCCATATGGAAGCCGAATTCCTCGTCCTGCTCGGCGGCGATCCTGGAGCGACGGAAGATCTCGCGGAGCCGTGCCAACCCAACGCGTGGCGAGTTCATATGCTATTCTCCGCGAAGGACGACGGCAGGATGGGTGCGCGCCGCGCGCGTCGCCGGCAGCAGGGTAGCGAGCAGGGTGACAAGGATCAGAAGCGCTGTCGCCAGCGCGTACTCCTCAATGCTGGTTGGCGTGACTTCATAGAGCAGAGCATGGAGGAACCTGGTCGCGCTGAGTGCGGCGACGAGTCCCGCACAGGTGCCGATGGCCACGAGCTTGAGTCCGTCGCCGAGCACCAGGCCCCCGACATGTTTTGGCGCGGCGCCGAGAGCGAGACGGATGCCGAACTCGCGCACGCGTCCGGCGGCGGCGTATGACACGACGCTGTAAACGCCAATCACGCCGAGCAGTAGGGCCGCCGCGCCAGCCACGCCGATGAGCAGCATCGTGAGACGCACGCGCGCGGTCGCGTCGTCCACGAGAGACCCGAGTGTGCGGATGTTCGTTGGTGGCACGAGTCGGTCCACCTCCTTCACGATTCCCAGGATGGTCGTCGCGGCAGGCAGGTGCTCGCCGCGAATCACGTACTGTGTCCATCTCGGGGCGATCGGTACCGGGAAACTGTCCTTCGGCAGTCCGTCCGCGTCGCGCAGCATGGGGAAGTATGCGGTGGGGACGTAGCCGTCCTCGATTCGCTCGCCGTGCACGTCGCCCACGACGCCGACCACCCTGAAGTGCCTCGCCCGCAAACCGGTGCGAGTGGGTCTCCTGATGGTGCGTCCGACGACCTCCGTCGTCCCGAAGAGCCTCGTCGCAAGACGCTCACTGATCACGACTGCCGGTGCGTCGCCGCGGAGGTCGCCGGGGGCGAAGCTGCGTCCGCTGAGGAGCGGGATTCCGATGACACGGAAGTAATCGGCGTTCGCCATGTTGCTGACGGCGCCCACTACGGTGCCAGCCCCGTCATCGCCTGGCACGAAACGCATGTCGAGCCCCGGCGCGCCGGCATCGGTGAGCGGCAGCTTGAGCGCCGCGGCGACGGACGTCACCCCCGGAAGCGCCGCGAGCCGGTCCAGCACCTTCGCATGAAACGCGGCGCCCTCGCCGTACGACGCATAGCCGTTGTACGGAAGCGACACCTGGAACGCCATCGCGTTCGCGGGCTCGAATCCGAGCTCCGCGCTGCGCAGGTTCCAGAAGCTGCGGCCGAGAAGTCCCGCCGCCACGAGGAGTGTGAGCGCAACCGCCACCTGAAAAGCGACGAGCCCGTTCTGCGCGCGGCGCCATCGTGTGCTCGACGTCGATCGCACTCCGCGGAGCCGATCGAAGACGCCGGCCATGCCACTCCTCGTCAAACCCATCACCCCGCACCCCGCACCAATCAGAATGGCGCAGCCGAGCAGATGGGCGACCGTCCCACCCGTAAAGGAAACCTCATGCAGGCGCGGGATCTCGCGCACCGTGAACCCGAATTTGGTCGACAACGCGAGCGCGGCAGCGGGAAGCGCCACGACCGCCGAGGCCAGTCCGAGGACGACACCTTCGATGACGAAGCGCTGCGCCAGAGCGAGCCGGCTTGCCCCGAGCGAGAGCGCCACGGCGATCTCGTGGCCGGCCCGCTCGGCGCGCAGCAGGAACAGGTTGACGACGTTCGTCGTCGCGATGAGCAGGACGACCGCGACGAGAAAGCCGAGGAGCACGAGCTGTGCTCGCACCGGAGCGACGGTCGCTGACCTGAGCGACTCCACGGCGACGCGCACGCGGCTGCGCAGCAGCAGCTCGCCGGTGATCGCCGGGAAGCGCGTAGAGAGTGTCGGGACGAGGGTCGAGAGCTCCGCCGCTGCATCCGCAGCGGTGACGGTCTCTCGCAGCCTGCCGATCACGTGGATGTAGCGGGACGCGATCTGCGGATTGTCGAGATACCACGATGCCGGGTAGTAGACGTCGACCGATGGCGACGGGAAGTCGAACGAACGTGGCAGGATCCCCACGACGATGCGGCCGCTGCGATTGAGCTCGATCCGCCGTCCGATGATGGACGAATCGGCGCCGTAGCGTCGCTCCCAGAGATCCTGCGAGATGAGCACGGGAATCCGGTCGCCCGTCACCGCGGTGTCCGTACGCTCGAAAAGCCGGCCGAGCAGCGGGCGGACGCCGAGCAGGGTAAAAGTGTTTGGAGAAGCCATCGCGGCCGTCACGCGCTCCGGCGCGTCGCCGTCCGTGACGTTGATGCCGTCGTTGGTGAAATACGCGCCCAGTTCACTGAACGAGCGCGCGTTCTGTGCGAAATGGTAGTACGTGGCCTCGGAGTGCAGATCGCCCGCCGCCGGGATACCGTCGGTGTGGAATCCGACGCGTACGAGCTGATCCGGATTGTCGTATGGGAGATCGCGCAGGAGCACGCCGTAGACGATGGTACCGATGCCCACCGCGGCGCCGATCCCGATACCGAGGGTGGCAATGACGCCCGCGGCGAACGCCGGAGCGCGGCGCAGGCGACGGAATGCGAATCGCGCGTCGCGTCCGAGATTGTCGATGGCGACGACACCGCGCGCGTCCCGTGTCTCCACCCTCCAACGCTGAGTGCCGCCGAAGCGAACAAGTGCAGCACGCCGGGCGTCGGCTTCCCTCATTCCACTGCGGACGTTCTCCGCCGTCTCCATTTCTATATGGAAGCGGAACTCGTCATCCTGCTCGTCTGCGAAGCGCGAGCGGGGGCCGAACAGCTCGCGGACGCGTGTGAGCGCCGCGCGGAGATGGGACAGCACGCGTCAGCTCTCGGCGGCGAGGACGAGGCCGACGGCGCCGACGAAACGGTTCCACGAGGCGAGCTCAGTCCCGAGGGCGCGTCGCCCCGCGGCCGTGAGCCGATAGTACTTGGCACGCCGGCTGTTCTCGGTGATGCGCCACTCGGTGTCGATCCAGCCGCGCTGCTCGAGCCGGATGAGGGCGGGATAGATGGAGCCCTGACCGACCTGGAGCACGTCCTGGGAGAGCTGCTCGATGCGGTGGGTAAGCCCCCATCCGTGCATCGGGGCAAGCGAGAGCGTCTTGAGGATGAGCAGGTCGAGCGTGCCCTGCAGGACCTGCTCGTTGCTGGTGGACTTGGCCAACGGTCTTCCTCCCGGATGTCAGGAGGAACGTTGCCTCCGTCCTCCCGAATGTCAAGGGGAGCCGGCGTATCCCGGCACCGCTGCGACTCGTCTCTAAGGAAAGCATTTTCGCGGCCCCCTTCCGGGCCGCTCCCTCCTTCGAGATCCGCGATGCGCACTCCTTTCGCCCTTGCCGCGGCGGTCACGCTCTCCGCCTGCACCGTCGTCGTTCATCCTGGTCCGACCTCGACGTCGCCCGCGCCTGCGCCGGTGCGCGCGCCAGAGCCGGTGGTCCCGCTCGAGGTGACGCTCGCGCGGCCCGTGAACGGCAGACTGCTGGTGCAGACGAACCGGCCGGCGTACGTCGCCATTTTCGAGATCGTGCCCGGTCACGGCGTCGCGCTCATGCAGCCCGCAAACGTGCGGCAGCGCAGAGTCACCTACACGGGGATGAACTGGATTCCGGCGACGTGGATGACGGAGCGCGCCGCCAGACCGGCGAGTCGTGACCGCCGAGGGCCTGCCGTGCAGACGGCCGCGCCGCGTACGCGCTACCTCTATGCGCTCGCGTCCGATCGCCCGCTCTCCATTCCCGACGAAGCATTTCAACCCAGCGGGATGCAGACCCTGCTCGGCGCGAGCGCCTACAATGCCTCGAGCCCGTCGGTGACGATGCGCACCATCGCGCGCGGCTTCGTGCCGCGGGTGCGCGATGAAGCGTGGGCCGAGGACGCGGTGCTGATCTCGGCTTCATATGAAACGCGGCCGGCGACGACGGTGCGCGTGTACTGCGGCCGCGGCACGGTGCATCGCGTGCCCGCCGAGGTCGCCGATCGCGTGTGGTGCCCCGCGACGGCGGGACCGACCTCGCGTCCCGCGTCACCGGATTCGGTGTTGCACGACAACGGCCGCCGCGTGCAGCGTCGTCCGGCGCAGCCTCCAGGTGGCGGCCGTGGCGTCGATCGCGTCGCGACTCTGCCAGTCGATGACGATGAGCGTCCGGGCAACGGCGTCGGCCGTCCCGACGATCGCGGTGTTGGCCGCCCCGACGATCGCAACGACAACGGTCGCAAGCTGGGACACACCGATCCGACGAAGCCGGGTGGCGGACGACCGACGGAGACGGGGCGTCCTGAGCAGGCGGGCGGTCAGGCGACTCCGGCGGACACGTCGGCGAAGTCGTCGAAGCCGTCGAAGCCCGAGACGAACGAGTCGAAGCCCGAAACGAAGCAGTCGCCCGGCCAGGATCAGAAGCCAGACGACAAGGGCAAGCCCGAGGAGAAGGGGAAGCCTGAGGAGAAGGCAAAGCCTGACGAAAAGGCGAAGCCGGATTCCACCGCTACCGAGAAGCCCGACAGCTCACGGGGGAAAGCGCCCGGCAGGTCGCGCCGGCCCTAGGAACTGAGTTCTCGGCAACTCGCTTCGCGAGCGCCGAGAACGCACCCGCGTCGCATCATACCTTGTCGACGCGGGGCCGAGAACGCTCTTTCGCTTTTCACCCGCGCGCCGGCACCCACGTGGAGCGACGGTGGGCGAGGTGGATGGCACCGAGGAGCTGTCCTCGTTAACGTCGAGCATGCCGCGTCAAGATCGCACAGCCTCGATTTGCCCGGCCGCGAGCCGCACGATGGTCACGTACGCTTTCTCCCTCGCCGTCCTCGCCTGCGCCCGCGGTCCGAGTGTCGGCGTCGCTCCCCAATCGGACGCATACGATGTCGTCATCACCGGGGGCAGGGTCGTCGACGGCACAGGAAGCGCCTGGTTCTACGGCGACGTCGGCATCCGTGGCGACCGCATCGCCCGTATCGTTCCCGCGGGAATGCTCGCCAACGCGCCCGCGCGCGAACGCATCGATGCACGAGGACTGGTCGTCGCGCCGGGGTTCATCGACATCCAGAGCCACTCGCGCGGAGAATTCCTCACCGGCGATGGACGGATCGTGAGCAAGGTGACGCAGGGAATCACGACGGAGATCCTCGGCGAAGGCTGGACGAACGCGCCGGCCAACGAGCAGACGCTCGCGGGGAGCGGCGACATCACCGACCCGGCGGTACAGGCACTGTCCCGATCGCTCATGGGACCGCGTGGCTTCGACGCATGGCTGCGGGCCATGGAGCGCCATGGCACCTCGGCGAACGTCGGCTCGTTCGTCGGCGCGACGACGGTGCGCGTCTACGCCAGGGGACAGGCGATGGGGCCGGCGTCGCAAGCGGAGCTCGACACGATGCGCGTCGTCATGCGCAACGCGATGGAGGACGGCGCCTTCGGTCTCGCGTCCGCGCTCATTTACCCGCCGGGGAACTTCGCGAGCACCGAAGAGCTCATCGAAGTCGCGCGCGCGATGGCACCGTACGGCGGCGTCTACATCACGCATATGCGCTCTGAGGCCGACCAGTTGCTCGAGGCAATCGACGAGGCGATGCGCATCGGACGAGAAGCGGGGGTTCCGGTAGAGATCTATCATCTCAAGGCCGCAGGCCGCCGCAACTGGCCGAAGGCCGCTCTGGCGATCGCAAAGATCGACTCGGCGCGACGCGCCGGGCTCGACGTGCTGGCGAACATGTACGCCTATACGGCCGGAGGCACCGGGCTCTCTGCGTGTC
>JBOHTL010000551.1:0-3920 GCA_050733735.1 Gemmatimonadaceae bacterium | reverse complement strand
GTGCGCGTGTATCGCATCAGCGCCGAATCGAGCTTCCGATAGGGATCCTTCGCCCACCACGTGAACATCGGATCGTAGCCGTCGTAGTAGCGATACCACGTCGACGCTGTGCGGCGCAGGCTCTCGAGATTCTCGGCGGCGCGGTTCGCGACGGTGCGCGAGACCCGTGGCGCGCGCGGCCGCGCAGCGGTGTCGGCTGTTGCGTTCGGCGCGCCGGAATTCTGGCCTGCCTGACGCGGCGCCGGCTCGAACAGCGCCCGCAGGCTGTCGATCTGTTTCGCGATCTCGGCCAGCGTGCGCGCGACGGCGGGATGGTCGATGGGCTCGAGGTTTCGGCGCGCGTCCTGCAGGCCGAGCACCCGCTCCGAGAACGGCAGCAGCGGCGCGATCTCCGCGAGCTGCCGTTCGCGCCGATCGAGCAGCGCAATCTCGTGCTGGAGGTGATTGTCGAGCAGCACGTAGTCGACTTTCCCTTCCTGGCTCAGACGATCGAAGGCGTGCTCGCGCAGCCGCTGTCGCCACTCCGTGTAGAACTCACGCATGCGTTTGCGTCGCGCGGGGGAGTCCGCCGCGTCGTACCGTCGCGTCAGCGCATTCTCGTCCGCCGCGAAGCGGTCGACGACGTTGGCAAGCTCGCTCGTCGCGTTCGAGACGCTCGCGAGCCGCGGGACGGTCGCGAAGGTGGCGGCCCGTGGTTCATCCTGGGCGGCCACGGTGTTCATCGCCACGAGCGTGGCGAGGAGAGGTCTCAATCTCATGAGTCGCATCAGGTATCGGCCATGATTCGCAGGTATTCGGCATCCCACGCGGCGGGAATGCTTTCGCGTGGCGAGTAGGGTCCGGGCTCATAGCGCCGAGACTGCACGCCGAGCTGGCTCCGCTCACAGATGTCCCAGTCCTGTCTGTTGGTGATGTCCCAGAAATCGATGGCGTCGCTGGGATTGAAGGTCGGGTTGCCCTCATTCGCCGGATTGAAAATCCACTCGGTCTCGACGATGGTGAGATCCACTGCCACCGGCGTGAGCAAATAGTAGTTCACGTAATCCGGGTGAATGCTCAACGCCATGTTGGGCATAAAGGTGTAGTAATACGCCCGGCGCACGTCGTCGCCCGCGAGATGATCGTTGAGGAGACGGCCGCACGAACGACCAGTGAGCGTCGCGCTCTCGTGCGGCGGCCGGATCTCCATGTAGCCGCCGAGGAACGGCCCGGTTGTGAGGTCGTTGGCTCCGCTCTGATACGGCAGCACGACGGACAGCTCGGGATGGATCGTCGGGCAGTGCAGGCACTCGGAGTAATTCTGAAAAACGAGCTTCCAGTTGGCTTTGACCTCATAGCGCGCGCTGTGGGCGACCTTGAGCGACGGCAGGTCGAATCGCGCGAGCCGCCGCAGCATCGGCGCGAACCAGTCGGCGAAGGGCTGCGGGTTCTTCGCGACGTTGACGAAGACGAACCCTTCCCACTCGGCGACCGAGGCTTCGTGCAGCGGATAGTCTTTCTTGTCGAACCCGGCAGCTTCCTGCATGTGCGGCGCGCCGACCAGTCGCCCGTCGAGCGCGTAGGTCCAGGCGTGGTAGGGACACTGAATCGTCTCGGACAGCTGTCCGCGCGCTTCGCTGCAGAGCCGGGTGCCGCGATGCCGGCACACGTTGAAAAAGGCGTGCAGATCGCCGGCGCGGTCCCGAACCACGATCAGTGATTCATCAGCCACCGTGCGCAGCCGGTACTCGCCGGGCTTCCGGAAGGCGCTCGTTCGGCCGACGCACTGCCAGTGCCGCGCGAAGATGCGCTCCTTTTCCTGCGCCAGGATGTCCGGCGAGACATACCGCTCGCCGGGCATCGTGCGGGCGCCAGGACGGAAGCTCTCGCTGGTCCGATGAAACGTCGACATCCCTCAAAATGGACCGGCGACGCTCAGCGCGCCATCGCGTCAGTCGAGCGAAACCGGCCAGTGCGCGACGACGTCCAGCTTCTTCGAGAAAAGCACGTGCGGCGGTTCGGCGGGAAGCGAGATGCCCGACGCGGTCGCCATCGAATTCAGCACCACGTCGGCGACGGCGGGCTGCAACGGCCAGCGCTCATGCTCGATGTCGAGGCGCTGCAGCCCTCCCTCGCGCGTCGTGGAAAAGAGACACAGCCGCTCGGTGCACCAGTACTCCAAGGTGTTCGGTTGGCTGGTGAAGACGGAACCGGTCGGCCGATACCACGCGCGGAAGTCGGCCCTGGGGGCCCCCGGGTGAGTGCGCTCACTTTCATACGCGACGTCGTCCGGTCCCGGGCGGGTGCAACTCATGCGCGCGTGAAAGTACGGCAGGTTCGCGGCCCCGCGCGCGCCCATGACCGCGAGCCAGCTGCCGGCATCGAGGCTGAAGAACCAGACGCCGGACTTGCCGCCGTGCGAGACGTATGTGCGCACGTTGAGCTCGGGGAAGTCGCTCGCCGTCGGAATCGGAGGCAGTCCGATCGGCGCTACGTCCTTCATTTCGAAGGGGATGATTCCCACCCAGGCGCTGCCGTCGTACGTGTCGATCGCCAGCCCGGCTGGCACGAGCGGCCGAAGCAGGTCGAGCGGAACTCGCCAGTGGAGGAAGGCGAGATCCACCCAGGTCATTCGAAGCGAGATCACGCGCCGGTCGCCTTCGCAGCGAGGTAGCCCGCGCCGCCGAGAATTCCCGGCCCAGGATGCGCGCCCGCCCCTCCGAGGAAGAGCCCCCGGATCGGCATGTAATATCGTCCCCACCCAGCGACAGGCCGCATGAACAACATCTGATCGAGCATCAGCTCACCGTGCGACATCGCGCCTTCGGTCACACCGAACTTCTCCTCGATGTCCACCGGCGACAGCACCGCGCGATGCGTGATGGTCTGCTCGAAGGTGGGCACGACGCGAGCGATGGTCTCGGTGACCGTGCGCTCCAGCGCGTCGCGGCGTTTGGCGTCCCACTCGCCGTCCCGCAGCGCATACGGCGCATAGTGGACGCGCGCCGTCACCACGTGCTTGAACTCGGGGGCGAGCTGCGGCCAGCGCAGCGTGGGGGAGAAGATCTCGATGTGCGGCTCGCCGGCAATCTGCCCGTACTTCGCCGCGTCGGCGGCGCGCTCGAGCGCGGTCGCCGACGCCGTCAGACTGACGGAGGCCGTGAACGACTTCGCCGGATCGTCGACCGCGCGCTCGACCGCATAGAACACGTACGCGGCGCATCCGCGCATCTTGATGTTCCTGACGGCCAGCACGAGCTCCGGATCGAGCCACACCGGATCGACCAGGTCCAGCAGTGTCTGTTTCGGATCCGCCGTCGATACCACCAGCGGCGCCGCGATCTCCTCGCCGGTCGTGAGAAGCACACCCGTGACTTCGTCGTCGGCGATCGTGATTCGCGCGACACGCGCGCCTGTCATGATCGCCGCCTTTCGCTTCTTCAGTACCTCGGCGGCGTGCGTGGCGAACGCATCGGGCGCGGACAGGTACCACGCCCGTCCCCGGATGGAGCCGGGCGCGGCGCCAACCATATAATGGAGAAGATTGAAGGTCGTGCCCCCGGAGCGCGGACCCTGGTGGAGGTCGCGCACGGCCGCCGCGGCCACCGCCGCCTTCACGATCTCGCTCTCGAAGGTGTCGTCGAGGAGATCCTGAACGGACATCGGCATGACCCGGAGAAACTCCGTCATGTCCGCGCGTCCCATGGTGCGGAGCTTCCGGCGCAGCCCGAGGATCGGTAGGAGCTCGCGCGGGCCTTCGGCGTCGATGTCCGGTGGCGCGACCTGGTACATGAATTCGAGCATCGCCGAGAACTTCTGGAGTCGCTCGACGAATGCGGGCCACCGATCCGCGTCCCGCTCGGAGAACGGGCGGATGCGTTCGACGGCGCCCGCAACGCGCGCCGGCAGATGCAGCGACTGCCGATCCGGCGCAATCACCG
>JBOHTL010000550.1:0-3457 GCA_050733735.1 Gemmatimonadaceae bacterium | reverse complement strand
CCTTGTTGGGGTCCTGACCACGCATCAGGTTGCAATCGGCGACGCGCGCGTAGTGCCCGGTCGCGATGAAGTCCGCGTCGACGGCGTCCGCCTTGTGTAGCAGATCGCGAAACTTCGTGAAGGTGTTGCAGCGCACGCAGGGAATCGGCGTGCGTCCGCGGGAGTACTCGTCGACGAAGTTGTCGACGACGTCGTGGCCGAAGGCGCTTTCGAGATTGAGCACGTAGTGCGGAATGCCGAGCTGCTGGCAAACGCGACGCGCGTCGTTGATGGAATCGAGCGAGCAGCACGGGCGGTCGGGGACGTCGTCGCCGTAGCAAAAGAGCTTCATCGTCGCGCCCACGACGTCGTGCCCCTGCTCGACGAGGAGCGCGGCGGCAACGGACGAATCCACTCCGCCCGACATGGCGACCAGAACCCGCTCCCGCGTGGACCGCATCGTCAGCTCGTGGATGCAGCGTAAGCGGCCGACGCGACACCGCGCGCCTTCTGCGCGAGCCTGGCGAACACCTCGAGAACGCGATCGATCGACTGCTCGGTGCTCAGCGACCCGAGACTCATCCTGATGGCTGCGTTGACCAGGTCGCGCCGCACACCGATCGCCGAGAGCACGTGGGACGGACTCGCGGAACCCGACTGACATGCCGAACCCGCCGAGCATCCGATTCCCTGGAGATCGAGCGCCATGAGCATCGACTCACTGTCGGTGCCGGGTACGGAGACGTTCACGATGTGCGGCGCGCGAACCGGAGCGTCGGCGCCATGAATGACCGCGTCCGGAATGCGCGATCTGATGCCGCGCTCCAGCCGATCACGCAGCGCGGCGAGCCGGCGCGTCTCCGTCTCCCGCTCGTCGCAGACCAGCTCCGCCGCCTTCGCGAGACCCACCGCCGCGGCGACGTTCTCCGTTCCGGGACGCTTGCCGCGCTCCTGCGTGCCGCCGTGAAAGAGCGACTCGAGCACGGTCCCGCGTCGAACGAAAACCGCTCCGCACCCCTTGGGCGCGCCGATCTTGTGACCGGATAGGGCGAGCACGTCGAACGGCACCTTGCGAGCGTCGATCTCCACCTTGCCGAAGGCCTGCACGGCGTCGGTGTGAAAAATCGCGCCCCGTTCCTTTGCCGCGCGGGCTATCTCCGCGATGGGCTGAACGGTGCCGATCTCATTGTTCACCCACATTACCGACACCACACCAACGTCGTCTCGCGTGTTTTCCGCGTACGAGTCCAAATCGATCACGCCATTTGGATGGACACGACACAGGCGCTCCTCGGCGCCTTCCTTCGACGCCTGATGGACCGCGCCCAGAACCGCCTTGTGCTCGATCGGTGTGGAAACGACGGCGTTGCGTCCCTCGGACCGGCGGGCACGCCACGCCCCAAGGATCGCGATATTGTCGGCCTCGGTTCCGCCGGAGGTAAAGCAGATCTCCTCCGATCGGGCGCCGATACAGTTCGCGAGCCGCTCCCGAGCCTCATCGAGCGCCGTGCGCGCCTCACGTCCCCAGCGATGCAGGCTGGAAGGGTTCCCGAAGCGTGGGCCGTAGAACGGCGCCATGGCTTCCAGAACCTCCGGCCGGACCGGGGTCGTGGCGGCATGATCGAGGTAGATAGGCTCAGGCATGACAACAATATACGGAACTTTCCGCACCCATGTGTCGTCCTAAAGGAGTACCCACTTTCCTCTCCGAGCGCCGAGCCCGCGCCGATCGCCACAGAATGTTTCGCACCGCAATCACGCTTTCAATCGGCTTCGTTCTCACGGCCGAGGCCCAGCTGATCCAGACGAGACAGCCGAGTTGGACCGATCAATGGACCTTTGGCGCCTCGTTCATGGGCGGCAAGCCGGTTGGTGAGTTCAGGAACGAGGAAAACGGTGGGTTCGGCGGGGAAGTGACAGTGGGCTTCCAGCCCTTCCGTCGCCAACCGCTCGTGCTTCGCGGCAGCGCTGGCGGCTTGCAGTACCATGCGGTGAAGGCGTTCGGCTACCAGGAAGCGTGCGACGAATCGGGCTGCTGGCTCGAAGAAGTGGAATACAACGCGCGCAGCCATAACCAGTGGTACGCGTACGCCGGTCCCGAGATCATGGCCACTGCCGGGACGTTGCGGCCATTCGCCTTCGCCATGGTGGGGCGCAACTTCTTCCGCAGCCAGGCGAACTTCAAACCGACGTCGCCGGGCGGCCAGGAATTCTCACAGTCGCTTTTTTCCTCGAACAACTTTTCGACGGCGTACGGCGGCGGCATACGCACCATGGTCTCGACGTCGGGGCGCAGCATCGGCATCGAGGTCGCGGCGCGCGTCAATCGCAACGTCGACGCGGAATATCTCACGGAGCGCGGCGTCGTGGAGAATCCCGACGGCTCCATGACCGTCACTCCTCGGCGCGGTCAGGCGCACGTGCTCGGGATTTCCGTCGGGATCTGGGTGGGTCCCAACGTTCTGTGGAGTGAACGGTGAGTTCTAGCGAGCACCGAGGGCTGTGAGTCCCCTTCGGCGTCTGAGTTCTATGAAGCGTGGATCGCTCTTGACCGAATCAAAGAAGGGGAGGTCGCTGAGATACTCAGCCAAAGCCAGACCTTGTTCATGTGCCCGCCAAAGGTAGTCGAGTGCCTCGCGTCTGTTGTCCAGCGAGGAGTGTAACACCGCCAGGGTGATTGGCGAGAGACGCTGGTTGTTCGAGAGTGCCGTCAGACTATCGAGGCGTCGTCGCGCCGGTTCTGGCCGCCCTGCCTGCGCGTACAGCCAGAGATTGCCGAGTGTTGGCGGTAGCCCATCAAGAATGGCCAGCGCGGAGTCCGGTCGTCCGCGCTTCAGTTCCAGATGCGCAAGGTGATGCCGTACGCCGACGAAGTTCGGCAGCAGCATCATGGCCTCGTCGATCTCGCGCCGCAACTGCGTCGTATCCTCCAACCCGCGAAGCGTCTGCAGGATGCCCCCGCGGACGAACGCGTTTTCCGGTTCCAGCGCCTTCGCACGGCGTAAGTGCTTCAGGGCCTCTCCGGGTCTGCCGACCACACGCAGGAAAAGCGAAAATTCCCAGAGCACGTCCACGGAGCTGGGGTTCAGCGACATCGCCTTCCGATGTTCTGCTGCAGCGCCGCGGACGTCGTAATTCCTCTCTAGCAGAATTCCCGCGAGGAGCGAGTGCGCTTCCGCGATTGTGCTGTCGAGCGCGATTGCTCTTCGGATGTAATCGAGTCGCCTGGAGCCGTCCCCGTTCTCATCCAGGCCATCGGATTCGCGTATTGCCTCGGCGAGCAGTATATACGCATGAGCAAAGCCTGAATCCCGCGCTACTGCTTGTCGCAGCATTTCGATGCTCTTCCGGCGGGTGGCTGCGTCGCTGTCTTGATATGACTGGCGCAGGAGGTAGCGGCCAGCGCGATAGAGGGCTAGCGCTGTCGAGTCTCTCGTCAGGGGACGTGGAACCTCCGACGGGCGGCGAAGCGCTGGGC
>JBOHTL010000549.1:0-6042 GCA_050733735.1 Gemmatimonadaceae bacterium | reverse complement strand
CATTCCGGCTCCTCCAGCCACAGGGAGTACGAGAGGCCGCCGGTGCCGGTGGCCGTGAACCGGAACACGCGAAGCAGCACGCCACGATCGCGCAGGATGTCGAGTCGCATGAAACCGTTGCGGTGCGGGCTGGTGTAGTAGCTCTCGCGCAGCCGAACGGCGCAGGAGACTTTCGATGGCGACCCGGCACCGCTCACGAGAATGAAGCCCACGTTCTCACCACCATAGAGAACCTGAAGACTGTGGTCGTGGCCCGCCGCGTAGGCCAGCGGTGGCGCGACGCTCATGGCCGTCTCGATGGAATCGCGCATCGTGCGGTTCGCCGACGAGATCACGTCCTGCGAGCGCCCCGCGAACCGGTGAAAGGGTCCCGTGACGCCGCAATACGCGCCATGCTCGCCGCCGGTCATCAGCGGATGATGGCCGGCGACGATGACGACGCGCCGTTCACCCGGCGCGGCGACTTCGCGCCGGAGCTGCGCCGTGACGTCGCCGGTGGTCGCTGGCGCACAGCGCGTGACACTGTCGCGCACGATGTAGCTGTGCAGCCACCACTGTGTGTCGAGAGCGATCAGCCGCAGCCGCCCCACATCGACGGTCGCGGGGCCCGGACAGCCGTCGCCGGGCAACATGCGTACATCGCGGCCCCCTCCCGCAATCGCGGCAATGAGCTGCTCCTGCCGGCGCACGGAGAAGAGGCCGTAGGGCAACTCGCTCGCCCAGTCGTGATTCCCGGGAATGAATATCCCTCGCGCGCCCGGTGGCACGGACAGCACTTGCGCCTCCAGGCGGCGACGCGCGTCGGCATACTCGGCTTCACCTTCCGCGGGGATGCCGTCGGGATAGACGTTGTCGCCAAGGAAGACGATCACGCTGCGCTGCGGCGCGACGGACGCCTGTACCGTGAGCGACTCGAGCGGAACGCCTCCGCGCGGCGCGCGAGGATCCGGCTCACCGGCGTCTCCGATGAGGAACAGCGACGTCTCGATGTCCGCGGGAGCGGGCTCGTCGATGGGCTTCAGAGATGGGAGACATCCTGCAGTTCCCATTATTGCAGCCAGCGCGAACACGCGCAGGCGGTCGGGCTTGCTTGTCATTGGCGGGGTCAACCGCACGGGTCGGGCCACGGGGACGACGCGCCGTGACGACGCGCAGTGACGACGCGCAGTGACTACGCGCAGTGACTAATAGAATAGCCCGCTACTGAGATACAGCTTCCCCGATTCGCCGTGAGCATACGCCACGCTGACTGAGCGGCCGAGTGCCGCGAGCCAGAAGCCGCCGCCGATGCCGGTGTGCCACCCGCCTTCGCTCGCCCCGTCGAACCACACGCGGCCCGCGTCAGCCAGCGCGAACACGCCGAGCTGCGATCGAAGGAGGAGGTTGATGGTGCCGACGGGCACGCGAAGCTCGGCGCCCCCGTTCAGCGCGGCATCGCCGGCGAAGCGGCGCCAGGAGTAGCCGCGCAGGGATCTGCGTCCGCCGATCGCGGGCGCGAACTGCGCCGGATACTCGCCCGCCGCGACCGACCCGCCAGCACGCAGCGCGATGTGTGGTCCGCCCAGTCGACCGAGGGGCACATAGAACGCGCCGCCAGCCGCCGCCGTTCCGAATGCGTCATCCAGTCCGAGCAGCGCGGGGTACGCGGCGACTTCCGCTTCCATTCGCCAACCGGCAGTAGGGACGGCATCGTCGTCCGTTCGGTCGAGCTCGAGCGCCGCTTGCGCGCCCGCGAGCCCGAAGTCATCCGAACCCAGCACAGCGCTGGTGAGCAGTGGTGATCCCGCCATCGGTTCCGGATCGATCCACGCGAAGCGGGGGCCGGCACTCAGTTCTCCGACGAGCGGCCGCAATCCCGAATACTTCGCCGTGTCGCCGCCCTTGATCTCGCTCTCGGTGCCTTCACGCGCCCGCCAGCCGACAAAGCGCACGAGCGACGGTTCGAGCGTGAGCATTCTTTGATCGACCACGCTCAGCTCGCGGGGCACCTCCACCGTGTTGTTCCCGTATCCGAAGAATCGCGTGGCCTCGAGCTGCGTCGCCTGTGCTTCCAGGCGCAGCGCTCCGGGCGAGTTCTCGAAGCGATAGTCGCCGTATCCGGCGACGCCGAGCCGGCCGTTCCCGGTTCCGACCTGCAGGCTTGCGCCGTACTCCCAGTGATAGGGGAGACGGCGAAAGCCGTACTTTCTGATGCGCTGGCCGACACCGATGATCACGCCGGCGCTGGTGTTGTAATCGAATGCCGGCATGAGGCCGCTGGAGCCGCCCCAATCGGGACGGAAGTCGCTGTCCAGCCGGAAGCCTTCCTCGACTTGCATTGGCTTCCACGGACGCGTGTTCACGCGCGTGCCGCTCGCGAGCGTCAGCTGGTTGCTGCCCTCGGCGTCGTAGACGACCGTGCTCCCGCCAACCGCGGAATCCGCGAGAGAATCGTTCCCTTCATCCCCGATCACGCGCACGACGATATCGGCAGACGGAGAGCCCCGAACTGTGGCGACGTCATCGCCGCCGCCGGCATAGACGCGAACCTCGTTGGTCTCCGACGGCAGGAAGGTGCGTGAATAGTACGCGTCCCGGCCCGCGATGCCGCCACCGACGGTGGTGACGACGGCGCCGTCGATGCGCTGCACGACGGTGGGCGGTCCTTCAGGATCCGTAATGGTCACCGTGACGCGTCCGTCCGCGTGGCGGAAGACCTCGACGCGATCTGCTTCGTCGGTGCCGTGGACGTCCACTTCGCCGGCGAGCTTGCGATAGAACTCCATCGCGACCTGCGGCAGCGCATCGCGGCGTGCCCGCAGCGCGGTCGCGATGCGTTCGTCGGCATCGGTGGCGGCGCGCCACTCGGGCGGCATCTGCGCGATGACCTCGCCGATGACGGCATCGGTGATGGCGCGCTGAACGCGACGGGACACTTCGCGGAAGTCGTTCGCGTCGAGTCGCTGCAGGAACCGTCGATCGATTGGATACGTCGTGTAGGTCAGCCCCGCGAGGTCGTACGTGGTGCCGAACGGGATCTGCTTCGGGAACACGCGACGAATGATCAGCGCATTCATCAGACCGCGCGCGTCCGCGAATGCCTGGTCGCGATCGCGTGGAAGCGGGCGCCAGGTGTATGCGCCTTTCTCGCCGAATCGTGCCCAATCGTAGTTGTCTCTCGAGCGGTCGACGTCGTTTATCAGAAAGTCGACGAGGCGAGCCGCGAGCAGCTCATGTTCGTCGAGGCGATTGTCGCGGCTCGCGTTGACGTCCTCGAGGAAGTTCTCATAGCCCTTGATTTCGGTCGCACCGGCGAACCCGGGCTTGTCGTCGGGGGCCTCCTCTCCCTTGAGCTCCATCGTCCCGAGCATCCCCGCGAACATCTGGCGTCCTTCGCCGAGTCGGGGCGAATCACCCATCACGTAGAGCGCTGGCTCCACGTGCA
Source organism: Gemmatimonadaceae bacterium (assembly GCA_050733735.1). Lineage (GTDB taxonomy): Bacteria > Gemmatimonadota > Gemmatimonadetes > Gemmatimonadales > Gemmatimonadaceae > DASPMP01. The sequence goes on along the minus strand of JBOHTL010000549.1, from coordinate 2,618 downwards.
ACAGGCCGGTGGCCTTCAGCAAGGGTGGGACGAGAAGCGGTGCCGCTGGGAAGAGAATGCTCACCTGATCTTCCCAGACGCCGCCCAGCACGGTGCCTCGGAACGCCTCAGGGAGCGTGGGATACTTGTCGACCGAGCGGAAGCGATACTCCCGCCACCCGTCTTCCTCGTTCAAATGAAGGACGCGGCTATGGAACCCGCCGCCGATCTCGTCGAACTCGAGTCCACCCGCGTACGTCGAGATGTCGAGGATCGGAGCGGCCACCGGCGTGGTCCAGACGTCGCGCCAACCACTGCCGAACAGCTTGCGTTGAAAGGCGGTCGCCTCGTACTGCGCGCCGGGCGTCCTTACCACGACACGCTCTCCGTCGCGTCGGTCGGGAGCGACCGGTTGCTCTTGTGCGGCGACGATGCGCGTCGAGCCTGCCAACAAAAGGCACGCGACGAGTGCCGGCCGCGTCTGCTTCGCTACTCTCATGGTCCCATTGACGGGCACGATACGCGCCACCCTGCATGCCAGACGGCCGACTCGGCTGGACGTGCGACTTCGCCGCGCTAGAATCCACGCACTCGACAGCCAGGAGTCCGCGATGCGTTGCGCGCCCGTTCGTCTTCTCGCCTTCTCGTCACTCGCCGTTTTCGCCCTCGCCACACCCGTCCACGCGCAGGAAGTACGAAGCGACACGCTCTTCACGGTCGAGAAGTATCTCGAGATGGAGCAGGTCGGTGATCCGCAGATCTCTCCGGATGGAGTGCAGATCATCTACACGCGGCAGCACGTGGATCGTCTCACCGATCGCTGGCAGCCAGAGCTGTGGATCATGGCCGCGGACGGTTCGCGCAACCGCTTCCTCGTGCGCGGCTCGCAGGCCCGCTGGTCGCCGGACGGGACGCGCATCCTATATATGGCGACGCCGCCGGGCGGCGACACTGCGTCGCGGGCTCAACTGTTCGTGCGCTGGATGGACGCCGAAGGCGCGACGTCGCAGGTCACGCATGTGATGCAGTCCATGGGCAACGCGCAGTGGGCTCCCGACGGACGCTCGATCGGATTCACGATGTTCGTTCCGTCGCGCAGCGAGCCTCGGATCAATCTTCCTGAGGCGCCACGCGGCGCGCGCTGGACGCCGGCGCCGCGGTACATCGATCGGATGCACTATCGCTATGACCGCCGCGGGTATCTCGAGGTGGGCGACCGGCACATTTTCGTCGTCCCCGCGGAAGGAGGGACGCCGCGACAGATCACGAAGGGGCGCTGGAGCGTCGGGTATTCGATGGAAGGTCCCGCGGCGGGCGCGGGCTGGGACTGGACCCCGGATGGCCGCACGATCGTGTTCGACGCGCGCGACACGACGTCGGCGGCGGACCTCGAGTATCGCGCCGGATACATCTACGCCGTGGACGTCAATACGGGCGCCCTGCGTCGCGTCACCGCGCAGCGCGGTCCCTGGTCGGATCCCGTCGTGTCTCCTGACGGGCGCCGCGTCGCCTTCCGCGGATTTCCCGAGCAGCGCGTGAGCTATCGCGCGTCCGATCTGTACGTCGCGAATCTCGGCGGCAGCGGAATGACGAAGATTTCAGGCTCGCTGGATCGCGATCCGGGCAACATGAACTGGGCGCCCGACAACAGCGGCGTGTACTTCACCGTCGGCGATCAGGGCACTGGCAACGTCTATTTCGCATCGGCGAACGGCGGCGAGCCGCGCAAGGTGACGACGGGACAGCATCAGCTGAGCGTCGTCTCGATCGCTCGCGGCACGGGTACCGGTGTGCGGAGCGCGTTCAAGCGGCCGCCGGAGATCGTGCGAGTGGACCTTCGAAACGGGGCGACGACGCAGCTCACGCGTCTCAACGAGGATCTCACCGCGAGCGTGCGGCTCGGCGACGTCGAGGAGGTGTGGTATACCTCGACGGGAAACGCGCGAATCCACGGCTGGATCGTCAAGCCGCCCGGATTCAATCCGTCGCGGAAGTATCCGCTCATCATGGAAATCCACGGCGGACCCCACGGGATGTACGGCGTCGGGTTCAATCCGATGTTCCAGAACTTTGCGGCGAACGGTTTCGTCGTGGTGTACACGAATCCGCGCGGCTCGACGGGATACGGCAGCGCATTCGGCAACGCGATCGAGCGCGCGTATCCGAGCGTCGACTACGACGACCTGATGGCCGGAGTCGACGCCGTGATCGCGAAGGGATACGTGGACACGACCCGCATGTACGTGGGCGGGTGCAGCGGCGGCGGCGTGCTCTCGAGCTGGGTGATCGGCCACACCGACCGGTTCGCGGCCGCGGCCGTCCGCTGCCCCGTGACGAACTGGCTCAGCTTCGTCGGCCACACCGACATCCCCTACTTCACGATGAACTTCTTCGACGCGCCGTTCTGGGAGAAGCCGGACCAGTGGCTGAAGCAGTCGCCGCTGATGTACGTGGGCAACGTGAAGACGCCGACGCTGCTGATGACCGGCGTGCTGGACATGCGCACGCCGATGCCGCAGACGGAGGAGTACTACACCGCGTTGAAGCTCCGCGGCGTCGAGACGAAGCTGCTGCGGTTCGAGGACGAGTACCACGGGACGACGTCGAAGCCGTCGAACTTCATGCGCACCGTGCTGTAC
>JBOHTL010000548.1:0-11477 GCA_050733735.1 Gemmatimonadaceae bacterium | reverse complement strand
GCTCCTCGCCGTCCGCGTCATGTTCTTCGGGGTGAGACGCCAGCTGAGCGAGGAGCAGCTGCATCACCGGAAATGGCCGCTTGCGATTGCGGCGTTTCTCGCGGTTGCGGGGGCGATGCTTTATGCCCGCGCCGACGACGTGACCGCGGCGTGGTTGCTCGCGGTTCTCGTTTCAGGAGCAGTCGCGGCGCTCGGCGCCTGGAAGCTCGTCGAGAAATCGGCTGCGGTTCCATCGACGGACCCCGAGGACGATCCGAAGTACCGTTTTCAGGGGCACGTTGCTCGCGTCACAGCTCGCATCGTCGAGGCGTCGGGCGGCGCTGCCGCGCCCGGCCGCATCTCCTTCGAGTTCGATGGCAAGCGGTACGAGCTGGCCGCGCGCTGGGCTCCTGAAGCAGATCTGGCTGGCGGGAAGCTGGCAACCGCGGAGGTCGACAGCGAAGTTGTGATCGAGTTCATTGACGGCGACGTCGCCTTCGTCGAACCGTGGGCGGTCGTGGAGCAACGCTTGTAGAGAGACCATGTCGGACGCGGCCATCTTCGGGATCATCTTCGTCGCCTTTTTCGTACTGCGCGCCGTCGCGGCGACAATGTTCTTCTACTACCTGATGCCGAAGAGCAACCGCTGTCCCATGTGCGACAATCCGACCATAAGGATTGCCGAACCCGCGTGGAATCGATTGCTCCCCTGGTTCAGAACCAGTTGGTGTTACGAGTGCGGCTGGGAAGGCTTGCTGCGTCCCGGTCCGGCTGAGGAGCCGACAAGAAGCGAGACCCAGGCGGGCCAATTACCGCTGAGCTCGAAGTAGTCGTCGAAGTACGACAACCCGAGCTTCTCGAGCTCGTCCACCAACGCGGTGAAGGCCTCAGCGTCGTAAACAGGACCGACGACGACGAGATCGCTCTCGACGCGGAACTCGTCGGCAGTCAGGCCGAGTCGCTCATCGATGGCAGCGCGCGCCAGATCAGCGCGCTCGTATGCCGACCGGCGAATGAACAAGGTCGGCGCGCCTGGCGGGATGTGAAGAGGCATTGGCGACGGAAGATACCGTCTCCGGGTGCGCATAACTTGATCGGATGTCCATGAAGAGCTTCGAGTCCCACTTCGACGTGATCGTCATCGGTGCCGGGCACGCGGGCACGGAGGCCGCCGTCGCGGCCGCGCGTCGGGGCGCACGTGTGGGGCTCGTGACGAGCGCGCTCGACATGATCGGTCACATGTCATGCAATCCCGCCATCGGCGGTGTTGCGAAGGGGACGGTCGTCCGCGAGGTGGATGCGCTCGGCGGAATCATGGCGCGCGCAACCGACCTCGCGAGCATCCAGTTCCGGATGTTGAACCGCAGCAAGGGACCCGCGGTCTGGGCGCCGCGCGCGCAGTGTGACCGGGGGCTGTACCGGCGCGCGGTCCGCCAGCAGCTCGAGCAGCATCGTGGCCTGCGCATCGTGCAGGGGACCGTCGCACGTCTCGTTCTCGACGACGACCGCACGATTCGTGGCGTCGAAACGCTGGAAGGCAGGCGGTTTGGCGCAAAGGCCGTCGTCGTCACGACTGGGACCTTTCTCCGCGGTCGCATACACATCGGCACCGAAACCCGCGTGTCGGGTGGTCGCGCCGGAGAGGCGGCGTCACTGCACCTCGCCGAACAGCTCGAACGCCTCGATCTGGAAGTCGCCCGTTTCAAGACGGGGACCCCACCGCGCATCGACGGTCGCACGGTCGATTACAGGAATCTCGAGATCCAGGAGAGCGAGATCGAGCAATTCGATTACTCCTGGTCGCATTTCTGGGATGCGCCGAGACGCGTTGACGACCGTACGCGCCATCCCGTTCAGATGCCGTGCTGGATCACGCACACGGGTGAGCGGACCCGACAGGTCATTCAGGACAATCTCACAAAGTCCGCGATGTACGGCGGCGCGATCGGCTCCCTCGGACCACGCTACTGCCCATCGGTCGAAGACAAGATCGTCAAGTTCCCCGACGCCGAGCGGCATCAACTGTTTCTGGAACCAGAAGGGCACGACACAACCGAGCTCTACGTGAACGGCCTTTCGACTTCTTTGCCGGCAGATGTGCAAGTCGAGATGCTTCGCAGCGTCCCAGGGTTGGAGGATGTGGAGATGACCCGGGCGGGATACGCGATCGAATACGACTATTACGTGCCCACACAACTGCACGCGACGCTGGCGGTGCGAAGCGCGGATGGGTTGTTCTTCGCGGGGCAGATCAATGGCACGACCGGCTACGAGGAGGCTGCGGGGCAGGGTGTGATCGCGGGCGCCAACGCGGCCGCGCACGCGCTTGGTCTCCCGGCGCTGGTGCCGGGGCGTGAGCAATCGTTCATCGGCGTGCTCATCGACGATCTCGTCACGCGGGGCGTAGACGAGCCGTATCGGCTGTTCACCTCGCGCTCCGAGTTCAGGCTGACAGTACGCCAGGACAACGCACTCGGCAGGCTTGGCCCGCTGGCGCGCGATGCGGGACTTCTGACAGATGCGGAACGCGAACGCCTGGAGAGACGGGTACGCGCGGAACGTGAGTTGCTCGAAGCGGCGCAGAATACGAGCGTAACGCCGGTGCAGGCCTCGGAGTTGCTCGACGAGGCCGGCGAGCCGCCTCTGGCGCATGCGATGCGCATCGCCGAGGTCGCCAAGCGTCCTGGTGTTTCATTGGTCGCGCTCATGTCCGCGGCCGGGTTGGCTGTCGAGGACCATGACGCGGCTTTGACAGCGGAGCTGGAGCTCAAGTATTCGGGCTACTTCGAGCGCGAGCGGACGCAGGCAGAGCGGCTGCGGAAATTGCGGGATTTCGAGCTTCCGATCGAACTGCCGTACGAAGAGCTTCGCTCGTTGTCGACCGAGGCCCGCCAGAAGCTGGCGCGGGTGCGGCCAACGACGTTGGAGCAGGCAGGGCGAATCCCGGGCGTGAACGCCTCGGATCTACAGAACCTCGTGATCGAGGTGGAGCGACGGCGAAGGAAGCCAACAGGAAGTGGGATTTAGTATCATCTTGTTACCAAAAGGCGGTTACCATGAATCGATTGATGAGACGCGCGGTACCACTCGCGCTGCTGGGTGCCTCGGCGGCCGGAGCGCAGGACATATCCAGGCCGCCGGTGCCGCAGATCGTGACGTCGGCGACTGGCGAGGTCCGGGTCGCGCCTGACCGCGCGACCATCATGATCGGAGTGCAGAGCCGGGCGACGACCGCGGCTGCTGCCGCGAATCAGAACTCGCAGAAGCAGCAGGCGGTGATCAACGCCATCAAGGCGCGGGGTGTTCCGGCAGAGCAGATCGCGACGTCGAACTTCAATGTCATCCCCGAGACGCGGTACGATCGCGAAGGGCAGCAGGCGCCGAGGACGACGAGCTACCTCGTCATCAACACGGTGACCGTCGAGCTCCGGCGCATCGATCAGGTGGGGCCGGTGATCGACGCGGCGCTCGGAGCTGGCGCGAACCAGATCAACTCCCTGCAGTTCGGGGTGGCGAAGGCCGACTCTGCCCGGCGCGCTGCACTGGCCAACGCCGTAGCGGTAGCGCGCGCGGATGCTGAGGCGATGGCTCGCGCCGCCGGCGGCTCATTGGGTCAGCTGATCGAGCTGACGGCGATGGATCAATACGTCCCGGGTCCCCCGCGCCCATTCGACGCTCGCATCGCGATGGGTCAGGTCGCGGAGAAGGTGCCTGTTGAACCAGGGGAAGAGACGATCCGCGCGACGGTGAGCGCTCGCTGGCAGTTCATCTCGCGATAGTCTCCCGATAGATCGCCATCCATCCATTCCGAGCCTTGGGTCAGAACCCAAGGCTCTCCTTTTTGTGGTTCGTAACCCCGACGTGTTTGTGAACGGCGGAACAACGATTGGCCTTGTCTCGCATTTCACAATCCCGTCGCAGTTCACGCACTACTTCGCCTCATCCGCTGTTCCCGGCTTTTTCCGAGATCAACTGTAGATCGCGGAACCTGCGATACCGCCAGTTGAAGCCGCAACGAAGCTTCCCGAAATTCCGTGTAAGCCCTCTTTGCAGTTCTGGAAGCAGCGGCACAGGAGCACTTCTTTCAGCGCCTTTGCTTTTTATCCTGCCCTTTCAGACGTGCTCCGACCTGATCCGTGTCCCCGCTGTCCGGTCCGGCGCATCCCCAGGCTATATGTGAAACGTGGCACCTTGTGTATGCGTAGCACATACGATATGCTTGGGCCCGTGCAACCTTTCGACCTCGGCTATGCCATGGGGCTGATTGTGGGCGAAGGGTCCTTTACCGGGGACCGGCAGCAGCCGTCCCTCGAGATCCGCATGCACCGGCGGGATCTCGAACCACTTGAGAACGTTCGACGCGTGCTCGGCGGAAGAATTTTCGGACCGTACGCACACGCCGGGCGTAATCAGTACGTGTACATGCTGCGCGGGCGCGAGCTCAAAGCCGCACTCGCCATTCTGCACGAGCATCTGCCGGCCAGCTGGAAGCGGATTCAGTTCGACGCATGGCGCATGAAATACTCGGACTATCTTGAGCGTCCGCAGCCATCGCAGGCACTGCTGGACCGCGTGCAACGTCTACTTCCTCGCGGGAACAACTAGTGGCGCGCATCATCGCAATCGCGAATCAGAAGGGCGGTGTGGGCAAGACGACGACCGCCGTCAACCTTGGCGCAAGTCTGGCGGCCGCGGAGCAGCGGACACTTCTCGTCGACGGTGATCCGCAGGGAAATGCGACGAGCGGCGTGGGTCTCACGCCCGATCGCTTCAGCCGCACCTCGTACGATGTGCTGCTCGGCGAAAGCTCCGCCGCCGAGTCCATCGTGAAGTCGGTCGAGTTCAAGCATCTCGACGTGCTGCCGGCGACACCGGATTTGGCCGGCGCCGAGGTCGAGCTGGTGGGAAAGCCGGGCCGCGAGCGCGCGATGTCCCGCGGGCTGGAAAGCGTCCGCGATCAGTACGATTTCATTGTCATCGATTGCCCGCCGTCGCTGGGTCTCATCACGCTCAACATGCTCGCGGCCGCCGATGCGCTCGTGATCCCCCTGCAGTGCGAGTATTACGCGCTCGAGGGAATCTCCCAGCTGCTCAACACGGTGCATCTCGTGCAGAAGAGTCTCAATGAACGCCTCGTGATCGACGGCGTGCTGCTCACGATGTACGACGCGCGGCTGAACCTCTCCCGACAAGTAGCCGCCGACGCGCGCGAGTATTTCGGCAATGGCGTGTTCGACACGGTCATCCCGCGCAACGTGCGACTCGCGGAAGCACCGAGTTTCGGGAAGCCGATCATTCTTTACGACGTAGCCTCGATCGGCGCGCAGGCGTACGTGAAGGTGGCGGAAGAAGTCATGGCGAGGACACGCGCCGCGGCGAAGCCCGCCGTGGCCTCGGCGGTCGGAGGGTAAATGGAGAAACCACGCCGGCTTGGCCGAGGCCTCGAAGCGTTGATTCCGGGTGCCGGGATCGCATCGGGTGCGGGCACGGCGACTCCCGGGGCGCCCGCCAGCGATTATCAGCGTCTGCCGATCGCGAGCATCCGGCCCAATCCGTATCAGCCGCGGCGCGAGTTCAACGAAGCAGAGCTGGCGGAGCTGCAGGCGTCACTGAAGTCGTCCGGCCTGCTCCAGCCGATCACCGTGCGTCCCACGTCGGTGGGCTACGAACTGATCTCGGGAGAGCGGCGCCTCCGGGCGGCCACGCGACTCGGATGGACCGACATCCCGTCGATCGTGCGCGACGTCGACGATCGAACGCTGCTCACCCTCGCCCTCGTGGAAAACCTGCAGCGCGCGGATCTGAACGCGGTCGAGGAAGCGCGCGGTTATCGACGCCTCGCGGAGGAATTCGGGTTCACCCACGCGCAGATCGCCGAAGCGGTCGGGAAGGATCGCACGTCGGTGACGTCGCTTCTCCGGATCCTTCAGCTGCCGTCTGCCGTGCTCGACATCGTGGAACGGGGGGCGCTGAGCGCGGGTCACGCGCGGGCGCTCGTGTCGCTCGAAGATGATCGGAAGGCGCTGGCGCTGGCCAACGAGGTGATCGCGCATCAACTGAGCGTGCGCGAAGTGGAGCGCCGGGTGCGCGACCTCCTGCAGCCGCCCGCGCCCAGGCGTCCCGCGGCGCCGCGGACCGCCAATGGCGCTCCAGCGCCCGTGCTCAAGCGACTCGAGGATGAACTTCGCAAACGGCTGCAGACCGACGTTCACATCCGGCTGAGCGGTCCCGAGCGCGGCACGATCGAAGTCGCCTTCTACTCGGCCGACGACCTCGAGCGCGTTCTCGATCTCGTCCTCGGCGCACAGCGCGAACGGTCATGAGAAAACTTTCATCTCTGTGCGCTGGAATGCTCGTCGCCGCCGCGGCCTGCAGCGGGAGCGCCGAGCGGAGCGGGGATGTCAGTGACACGACGACGTTTCGCGTCGCGCTCCTCACTCCTGGGCCGATCTCTGACCAGTCGTGGAACGGTGGCGCGTACCAGGGGCTGATGCGGATTCGCGACAGCCTCGGCGCCGACGTGAGCCATGTGCAAACCCGCACGCCGGCAGACTTCGACGAGAACTTCCGGGAGTACGGGGCCCGCGGCTTCGATCTCGTGTTCGGGCACGGCTTCGAGTTCCAGGACGCGGCCAAGCGCGTGGCGCCGGATTTCCCGCGAACCACGTACGTCACGACGAGCGGCAACACCAGCGGCGGGAACGTGGCCGGCATCCTGTTCAGTTTTTCCGACGCCTCTTATCTCGCCGGCATTCTCGCCGGCTCGATGACCCGCTCGGACATCGTCGGGGTCATTGGCGGCACCGAACTGCCGCCCGTGAAGGAAAGCTTCGTCGCTTTCGAGCGCGGCGTGCGCAGCGTTCGGCCCGATGCACAGGTGCTCACTGCCTTCATTGGCAACTGGGACGACGTGAGCGCCGGCAAGGAGCAGGCGTTGGCACAAATTGGCAGAGGGGCGGACGTGATCTTCCAGAACGCGGATGCCGCGGGACTGGGTGTGTTCCAGGCCGCCCGCGAGCGTCAGGGCATCTGGGTCATCGGCTCGAATGCGGATCAGAACGGAATCGCCCCGCAGGTGACTCTCGGTAGTGTGGTGATCGACCTGCCGCGCGCATTCGTCACCGTCGCGCGTGACGTGAAGGCCGGCACATTCCAGTCCCGGGTCGTGACCTTCGACGCCAGGAGCGACGTCGTCCGCCTGGTGCTCAATCCCGCGGTCGTCGAGCGCATCCCCGCATCTACACGCGCGACGATCGATTCGGTGAACGCCCGAATTCACGCGGGTACCTTCTCGTCGGTCGCGCCGTAACGTGGCACCTCTCGACGAGATCGTGCGTTTTCTCGACGCGGAGCTGCGAACCAGCGAAGTGCCCGATGCCGAACCGGCGTTGAATGGGCTGCAACTGACCAACTCCGGCACCGTCACACGCATCGCCGCGGCGGTGGACTTCTCAGGGGACACTGTAGCAGCGTCGGTCCGTGAAGGTGCCAACCTGCTGCTCGTGCATCACGGAATGTTCTGGCGGGAACGGCAGCGGCTGGTGGGTCCGGCGTTCGACCGCCTCAAGGCCGCCATCGATGCCGATCTTGCCGTCTATTCGTCGCACATTCCGCTCGATCTGCATCCGATGTTCGGCAACAACATTCTGCTCGCGCGCGAGCTCGGGCTGGAGGCCGACGGCACCTTCGGGAGCTACCGTGGCGTCGATGTCGGAGTGACGGGCACATCGGACCAGCCGACGCGCGAGCTGGTCGAGCGTGTGCGTGTATTCTCCTCGAAATACCGGACGTCGGTCGTTGCCACGCCCGTGAACGACACTCGCAGGTCCAGACGGTGGGCGATCATCACGGGCGCTGGGGCGGACACGGAGTCTCTCGACGAGGCCCGAGGCCGCGGCGTCGACACGCTCATCGTCGGTGAAGGACCGCATCACTCGGCGGTCCAGGCCATCGAGAGTGGCATCGCCGTGATCTACGGCGGCCACTACGCCACGGAGACCCTCGGGGTGCGAGCGCTCGCGCAGCATGCAAGCGAACGCTTCGCGCTTTCACACGTTTTTGTGGATGTGCCGACGGGGCTGTGAGGCCCGCGTCCGTGACAGCGCCGACGACGTCGGACGCGCTCGAGCTCATCGGAGTCTCGCACCAGTTCGGAGCAGTGCGGGCGCTGGACGACGTCAGCTTCAGCGCCCGGCCGGGAAGCGTACACGCGCTACTGGGCGAAAATGGCGCCGGCAAGACCACGCTGATGCGGGTCGCGTACGGTCTGCTCGAACCGACGCATGGTCGCATCCGTCTCTTCGGCCGTGAGATCGTCGGTCACTCCGTCCGCGAAGCCATGCGTTCGGGCGTCGGCATGGTTCACCAGCAGCTCTCGCTCGTTGCGACCCTGACTGCCGCCGAGAATATCGCGCTGGGCCGGCGAGGGCTTTTCCGCCCGGCGCGCGCGCGCGCGGAGCTCGATGACCTGATCCAGTCGTCCGGGCTGCGCGTGGATGCCGACGCGCTCGCTCGGGATCTCACCATCGTACAGCAGCAGCGTCTGGAGATCCTCAAGGCGCTCGTCCGCGGCGCACGTGTGCTCATCCTCGACGAGCCCACGAGCGGACTGGCGCCCGCGGAGATCGATGACCTGCTTCGCTGGATCCGGGAGTTCGCGGACCGCGGCGGCACGGTGATCCTGGTGACGCACAAGCTGCGTGAGGCACTGGCGGTCGCCGACGACGTCACGGTGCTCCGGCGCGGCCGTGCCGCGCACAGGGAACGAATCCTTCGCGCGGGCGCCGATGCGAGCACGGTCGAACAGCTCGCGCGCGCCATCTTTCCGGCAGCGCCCGCGACTGCTCCCCGCGAGCCGGACACGGTTCAACCTGGGCCGGTCGTCGCGGCAGTGCATGACGTCACGGTGCTGGACGACCGGGGCGCGTCGCGACTCCGGTCCGTCTCGCTGGAACTGCGTCGCGGTGAGGTGCTCGGTGTGGCCGCTGTCGAGGGTTCGGGCCATCGGGAGCTCATGGCTGTTGCGGCGGGATTGCTTCGCCCGGCCCAGGGCCGGGTGGAGCTGCCGGCGCGCATCGCGCTGGTTCCGGCCGACCGCGCCCGCAACGCCCTGATCCCGGATTTCACGCTCGTCGAGAACGTGGCTCTTCGCGGTGCCGGAGATCGAACGGGTCGCATGGCATGGCGCGCGATGGAGGAACATACGGCGGCGCTGGTCGACCGCTTCAGCGTGGTTGCGGCATCACCGCATGTGCCGGTTCGCACTCTCTCGGGCGGCAACCAACAGCGACTGGTCGTCGCCCGCGAGCTTTCGGGAGACGTCGATCTCGTCATCGCCGACGACCCGTCGCGCGGCCTCGACCTGCGAGCCACCGCTTTTGTCCATGACCAGTTGCGGGACGTCTCGTCGCGCGGCGCCGGCGTCCTCGTTCATTTCAGCGATCTCGACGAGCTGCTCGACCTGGCGACGAGAATCGTCGTGGTCTTTCATGGCGCCGTGCGGGACGTTCCTCTTGATCGCGACCTCGTCGGCCAGGCGATGCTCGGCGGCGCCTGATGCTCCTCGTGGAGCTCGCCGACGTCGTGCAGGCGCTCGACGCGTTCTGGCGCGGATCCATCGGCAGCGCGAGCGCCTTCTTTTCGGGCACGCTGGTGCGCGCCATCCCATTGGCGCTGATCGGCGTCGGAGTGTCGCTCGCATTTCGCGCCGGGATGTTCAACATCGGTGGCGAGGGACAACTGCTCCTCGGCGCGATTGCCGCGACCGTCGTTGGCCTGCATGTCGACAGCCTGGGAATCGTTGCCGCGCCGGTGGCGCTCATTGCGGCGGCTGTGGGCGGAGCGTTGTGGGCCGGAATCGCCGCCTTTCTGCGGGCGAGGTTTGGCGTTCTCGAGGTGATCAGCACCATCATGCTGAACTTCATCGCGGCGAATCTCGTGTCGTACCTCGTGCGCGGACCGCTGCAGGAGCCGACGCGCGTCTATCCGCAGACCGAGCTGATCGACGCTGCCGCGCGGCTTCCGCGACTGTGGCCCGCCACGCGACTTCATGCCGGGGTGTTCCTGGCGATCCTCGCCGCGGTCGCAGGCTGGTGGTTTCTGTCGCGAACGGCGGCAGGCTTTCGCGTGCGCGCCACGGGCGCTTCGCCATCCGCGGCGACGGTCGCCGGACGGATCGACGTGGTGCGGGTGAGCTTCTCCGCGCTTGTCGTGAGTGGCGCGCTGGCGGGACTCGCCGGCGGCATCGAGATCAGCGGAGTGACCTACGCGCTCTACGAGAACCTGTCCCCCGGATACGGCTTCTCGGCGATCGCTGTCGCGATTCTCGCGCGGTTGCGGCCGGCGCGCGTGCTGCTCGCCGCGTTGCTCTTTGCGGTGCTGGAAACCGGAGCGCTCGGCATGCAGCGGGATGCCGGCGTGCCCTCGGTGGTCGCGCTCGCGCTGGAAGCCCTGATCATACTGCTCGTGATCGCGCTGCAGCGCAGGCACGCATGAACGACCTCGCGCCCTTCCTCGAAGCGGCGGTCCGCACCGCCACGCCACTTCTGATCGCCGCCATGGGTGAAGCGATCGCCGAACGCGCCGGCGCGATCAACCTTGGCCTGGAAGGCTGCATCATCATCGGGGCCTACGTTGGTTTCGCGTTGGGCGCCACGTCGACGGGCGGCTATGCGGCGGCGATGTTGGCTGGAGCGGGCGTGGGCCTTGTCTTCGCCGCCTTCGCGGTCTTCCTGCGACGCGATCAGATCATCGTCGGCACCGCGCTCACGATGCTGGGGCTCGGTCTCACCGGAACGATGTTTCGTGCTCGCGACGCCGGACTGAAAGCGCTCGTGGACACGGATCCGGTCCTGCGGATCCCGGTTCTTTCCGAGATACCGGTGATCGGCAGCGCACTTTTCGCACAGCCGATGGTGACCTATGTGGCGGTGGCGCTCGTGCCGCTCGCGTGGTGGGTTCTTCATCGCACGCAGGTGGGTCTCGCGCTGCGTGCCGTCGGAGAAGCGCCGGAGGCCGCTCGCGCCGCAGGCGTTCGGGCAAAAACCATTCAGGCGAGCGCGGTGATCGTCGGGTCAGCTTTTGGAGGCCTCGCGGGCGCGGCGCTGGTGCTCGCCCAGGCGGGCGCCTTCGCCGAAGGCATGTCGGCGGGACGCGGCTTCCTCGCGATCGCCATCGTCGCACTCGGGCGGTGGCGACCCATTGGCGTCGCGCTCGCGGCACTCGTCTTCGGTGCAGCGATGGCTCTTCAGTTCGTCGTGCAGGCGTTCGGCTGGACCGTGCGATATGAGCTCGTGCTCATGATTCCCTACCTGCTCACACACGTGGCGCGGGTAACGTTCGGAAAAGGCAGCGCACCCGCCATGCAGGGGCGTCCGCTCGACGAGCGGTAGCTCAACAGGAAAGCACGCGCGAACAGCGCGAGCGCCAGCCGCCGGACGCCGTCCGCTCGAGCACCTGATACGTGGTCTGCACCGCGTTGTCGCGCGACAGGATGAGCC
>JBOHTL010000547.1:0-3349 GCA_050733735.1 Gemmatimonadaceae bacterium | reverse complement strand
CAGTTGTTCTCGTACGGATACAGCTCCGCGATGTCTGCCCGCGTGACGGCGCCCGGTCCGAATTCCGCGTTCAGATTGAAGGCTGAGGTCGACGCAAGGTCGGTGTTGGCGGCGCGGCGCTGCACCTCGAGCACGAAATCGATGATGGGGGTGTCCATCACCCGCGACGAGTCGGCCCGCCAGACGACCGGCGTGGTGCCGAGTGCTTCCATGACGTGCGTCTGGGCACGCTCGTGCGCGCTTTCCGTCACCGACAGCATCGCTTCCTGTTCCGCGTGTCCTCGGGCGCGGATGACCTGACCGCGCTTTGCAACGACGCGATGACGCCCTCCTTCCTGCACGAGCGTGAGCGTTGCCACGCTGAGGCTGCCCGCGAAGTTGCGCGGCTGCTGGAGCAAGACCCCCTGGATCGTGGTATCCGGCAGCTCCCGATGACTGTGGCCGAAGACGATGACATCGATTCCCGGAATCTCGCGCGCAACTCGCGCCGCCACGTTCTCACTCGCGACGCCCGTCGTCACGGTGTCGTACGACGAGGGACCATCGAGACCGGAGTGCAGGACGACGACCACGACATCCGCGCCCTGGGCCCGCGCCTCCGAGACGCTGGCCCGCACCGTCGGCACGATGTCGCGCACTTCCACGCGGCCGCGAAGCTTGTCGCGATCCCAGATCATGGATCCCGGAGTGGTCGCTCCGACGACGGCGACGCGGACGCCCGCGCGATCGAACACGGCGCGAGCCATGTACGGCTGACTGCCGTCGGGCCGGTACACGTTGGCGGCCAGCATCGGGAATGTCGCCTGGGCCACGGCACGGTTGAGATACGAGAGCCCGTAGTTGAACTCATGATTGCCGATGACGGCGGCGTCGTAGCGCAGCGCATTCATGGCCTGAATGATCGGATTGGGAAGCAGCGAATCACGCAGCGCGATCGAAGTGATCGCCGTTCCCTGCAGGTCGTCACCGGCATCGACGAGGACCATCCGATCGGGGTTGGCCTCGCGCACGGAATCGACGATGGTCGCGATCCGTGTCAGCCCGCGCGACGAATCGGCGGCATCGGCGAAGTAATCCCAGCCCCGCAGCCATCCGTGCACGTCGGTGGTCCCGGCGATCACGAGCTGCACGGTATCGGGGGCAGGCGTGCTGGCAATGGACGGTGCGTCGACAGGCACGGGGGACGGCGGTGCGGGGCGGGCACATGCACCGGCACACATGGCGAGATACCACAATCGACGCATGGCGAAAAGTTAGCGACCTTTCGAGCGATGAAACCGCTGATCATCGGCATCGCCGGCGGCACCGGCTCGGGGAAGTCCACCTTCGCGCGCAAAGTGGCCGACGCGCTCGATGCGTCGTCCGTCGCGTTCATCGACATGGACGCGTACTACCACAACTACGCGGATCTCTCTCACGACGAACGCCGGAAGATCAACTGGGATCATCCCAATTCCGTCGACTGGGAGCTCCTGCTCGCCCACCTGGAGGCGCTGGCGGAGGGACGCGAGATCGAGAAACCGATCTACGATTTCGTGGAGCACCTGCGCCGCCCCGACACCGTGCGGCTCCGCGCCACGGAGGTCGTCGTCATCGACGGCATTCTGCTGTTCACCGACGCGCGCGTGCGGGACGTCTGCGACGTGAAGGTGTTCGTCGACGCCGACGCGGACATCCGGCTGATTCGTCGCCTGCGCCGCGACATGGTCAAGCGCGGACGTCCGCTGGACGAGATCGTGGAACAGTACCTGACGACGGTGCAGCCGATGCACCTCGAGTTCGTCGAACCGAGCAAGCGCTATGCGGACGTGATCGTGCCGCGCGGCGGGCACAACGCGGTCGCCATCGAGATGGTCGTGGCGAAGATCCGGAACCGGCTCCCTACAGGCGCGCGATAGCCGCCAGGAGGAAGTAGCTGATGCCGGCCATGATGCCCGCCGCAGGGATCGTGAGGATCCACGCCCAGACGATCCGGCCGGCAACTCCCCACCGCACGGCGCGCACGTTGTGTGTCGTGCCAACGCCGACGATCGCGCCGGTAATCGTGTGGGTCGTGCTGACGGGAATCCCGTAATGCGTCGCGACGAGAATGGCGGCAGCGCCCCCGGTCTCCGCGCAGAACCCTCCGACCGGGCGGAGGCGCGTCACGCGAGTGCCCATGGTATGCACGATCCGCCAGCCACCGAAGAGTGTGCCGAGCCCGATGAACGTATGGGCGCCTATGATGATCCAATAGGGAACGAAGTCCACGCTGGCCACGTACAAATGGCGCAGCATTCCCGTCTCGGCGGCGAACAGCGCCTGCACGGAGAACAAGAGCCCCACGATGATCCCCATCGTCTTCTGCGCGTCATTCGCGCCGTGCGAGAACGAGAACGCCGCTGAGCTGAGCAACTGGGCGTAACGAAAGATGCTGTTCACGCGGCCGGGACGCGTGCGCATGAAGATCCACATTATGGCGATCATCAGCGTCATTCCGGCGAGCATGCCGAGCAGCGGCGACAGCGCGATGAACGACAGTGTCGCGATCCACTTCGTGCCCCAGGTGATCGCCGCCAGGCCGGCCTTTGCGACCGCGGCTCCCGCGTATCCGCCGATCAGGGCATGCGAAGAGCTGGACGGGAGGCCGTAAAACCAGGTGATGAGGTTCCAGACGATCGCGCCGATCAATCCGCCGAAGATCACGTTGGGATCCACGATGGCGGTGTCGATCATGCCACTGCCGATCGTCCGGGCGACCGCCGTTCCGCCGAAGAACGCCGCGATGAAGTTGAAGAACGCCGCCCACGCCACCGCCTGCAGCGGCGTGAGTACCCTCGTGGCCACCACGGTGGCGATCGAGTTCGCCGAATCGTGGAAGCCGTTGATGAAGTCGAAGATGAACGCGACGAGAACGATCGCGACGACGTACCAGATCACGTCAGGAGTTCTTGAGGGAGATGCTCTGCAGTGAGTGCACCACCGCCATGCAGCTGTCGATCGACTGCTCGAGGCGGTCGTAGATCTCCTTCCACTTGATCACGTCGAGCGGATTCGGGTTGCCCATGAACAGCTCGCCGACGGCCTGGTGATACACCGCGTCACCCTCTTCCTCGATACGCTTCACTTCGATGGCGGAGGCGTTCACTTCCTTCGGCCGCTTGATTCCCTTCACGCCGCGCTGGAGGTGCTCCGCGGCTTCGGTGAGCAGCTTGCAGAGCTGGCGCGCCGGCGCGCGAACATCGCCGAGATTGAAGGTGCCGGCGCGACGCGCCGTGCCGTCGAGCAGGTCGATGACGTCGTCGAGGCGAGTGGACAGCAGGTGAATATCCTCGCGGTCGATCGGTGTGATGAAGCTCTGATCGATCCG
>JBOHTL010000546.1:0-7424 GCA_050733735.1 Gemmatimonadaceae bacterium | reverse complement strand
ATCCAGTAGTTCTCGTCGCGCGCCCACTTGGTGCGACCGCTGATCGGCTCGCTGAAGCGATCGATGAACGTCACGTGGACATGGGCGGACGCGGAGTCGCCCACGACCTGGAAACGCAGCGGGAGATCGAGCGTGTCCCAGGCGACGAACGCGTTGTGGACCTCGACGACGAAGCGCTCGCCCCAGTCATGCACTTCCGACGTGCCCTGAATCCAGACGCGAAGCGGCTGGCCATTCCGGTCGGGCCACCGTGCCACCGCGGAGTCGCGCGCGCGGAGAATTTCGGCGATGTACGTGCCGGACTGGTTCTTTCGGATGGTCCGCCGGACTTCCTCGCGATCGTCGTCGCGGAAGAGCGCGCCAGCGGAGGTCAACACCTCACCGGCGGGCACGTGCTCGATGGCCAGTGGGGCGCGCGCCTGCATCCCGACAGCGGCAGTCATGCCGATGCCCGCAACTGCAAGGGAGAAGGCAAGAGCGGAACGACGCAACGTACAGCGGGAAGGGGGTCCGGTCTGGCGCTGCGAACCGACGCTTCCCCGGCGGGTTCACGAGGGAGGGCCTCGTGAATGGAGTCGCGTCGCGTTCGCCACAGGTATGACGAACGACGCCACTATAAGGGTACCCACCTGGGTTCGCCAGAGGTCCGAAGGGCGGTTTCAGGGTTTAAGCGTTTCAGAGTTTCAGATTCTGAGGCCGGATTGACGGTTTTGGCGGTTTGACCGTTCAAACCCTGAAACCTTGAAACCTTGAAACCGTTCTACCCGCGCCTCAGAGTCAGCGTGAACCGAGCGCCCTGTCCCGGCACGCTCTTCAGCGTGACGTCGCCGTGCATCGCCCGGGCGAGGTCGCGGCTGATCGCCAACCCGAGACCGGTGCCTTCCTGCACGTGCGTCAGTGAGCGGCCAAGCTGAACGAAAGGCTCGAAGACGGCGGTGTGCTTGTCCTGCGGGATGCCAGGACCGGTATCGGCGACCTCGACGAACACTTTGTCTCCCTTGCGGCCACAGCCCAGGGTGATCGCGCCGCGACGCGGCGTGAACTTGACGGCGTTCGAGACGAGGTTGAGCACGATCTGCTCGACCTTGACGCGATCGGCGAGCGCGACGACGTGCTCCGTGCACTCCGTGATCGACATCGTGAGACTCTTGCTGTTGGCCTGCACCTCGACGAGCTCGCAGACACGCACGAGCAGCGGGTTGATCGCGACGGGCGTGATGTCGTATGTGATCTGCCCTGCCTCGATACGGCTGTAGTTCAGGAGGTTGTTGATCAGGGACAGCAGATGCTGCTGTGCTGTCCGGATGCGCACGAGGTACTCGCGCTGCTGCGTGGAGACCTCGCCGGCAACGCCGACTTCGAGAAGCTCTGTGTACCCG
Organism: Gemmatimonadaceae bacterium; assembly: GCA_050733735.1. Classification (GTDB taxonomy): domain Bacteria; phylum Gemmatimonadota; class Gemmatimonadetes; order Gemmatimonadales; family Gemmatimonadaceae; genus DASPMP01. Next base: position 6,045 of record JBOHTL010000546.1, on the reverse strand, counting down.
CCGATGGCGTTGAGCGGTGTGCGCAGCTCGTGGGACATGGCGGCGAGGAACTCGGTTTTCGCGACACTCGCCGCCTCTGCCTCCGCCACACGACGCGCGTCTGCGATCGCGCGCTCCTGCGCCGCCCGGCGTTCCGTGAGGTCGCGCGTGACTTTCACGAAGCCGACCAGCTCATCGTTGTCGGATCGCAGTGGCGTGAGAACGACGTTCGCCCAGAAGAGCGTGCCGTCTTTCCGCACGCGCCAGCCTTCTTCCTCGAATCGACCCTCGTGCGTCGCGACATCGAGCTCCCGCGCGGGTCTCCCGGCCGCGACGTCTTCGGCGGGATAGAAGCGCGAAAAATGCTGTCCCTGGATTTCCTCGGCGGTGTAGCCCTTGATGCGCTGCGCACCCTCGTTCCAGCTGCGCACATATCCGCGCGGGTCGAGCATGATGATTCCGTAATCCTTGACACTGTGGATCAGGAGTCGCAGCCGTTCCTCGCTGGCGCGTATCACCCGTTCGGCTTCCACGCGTTGCGTCAGATCGCGCGTCACTTTGGCGTAGCCCACGTGATTGCCGTTCTCGTCGCGCAGCGCGGTGATCACGACATCGGCCCAGAAGAGCGTCCCATCCTTCCGAACGCGCCAGCCTTCGTCTTCGACGCGTCCATTGCGCAGCGCGTCGGCCAGCAGCTTTGCCGGCCTTCCGGCGGCGATCGCCTCGGGGGGGTAGAAGGTGGAAATGTGCTTGCCGAGGATTTCTTCCGACCGATACCCCTTGGCGCGTTCCGCGCCCTGGTTCCAGCTCACGACACGGCCATCGGTGTCGAGCGCGAAGATCGCGTAGTCGCGGACGCTCTCCACGAGGAGATCAGCAGAAATCGCTGATTTTGCGCGGTCAGCAGCAGTGCCGGTCATCGGCCGATCGGGAGGGCGACCCTGGGAACCACAGAAAATCCAACGGAATCAAACGATCGCAGCAATTGGCGCGCCACACTAGGCGGTCCCATCCTCGGCAGCCAACGGGATGCCGGCGTCGTGAGCCCCCAATCGCGTGTTTTCGAGGACAATGGCGGCGTTTCGGCGCAGTCCATCGAGTTTGGCGCGCTTCATCGGGGAAGAGCGATATGCACGCCTGAATTCTTCGTCGTCGGCGGCCAGCAAGTCGCGTGACAGCTGCGCCGCGTCTTTCCCGGCGAGCGCCGCGCGCGGCCGGAACCGCGGCTCTTCGAGTGAGAGCGCGAAGCTCACGTTCCAGGGGCAGACGTCCTGACAGATGTCGCAGCCGTAGACGTGGTCGCTGATGAGCGGGTGCAGCGCGGGGTGAATCTCGCCGCGATGCTCGATGGTGAGATACGAGATGCAGCGGCGCGCGTCGAGCTCGCGCGGCGAGACGATGGCGTCCGTCGGGCAGGCATCGATGCAACGCGTGCACGTACCGCAGCGGTCTGCGTCGAACGGCGCGTCCTGGGTGAGCTCGAGGTCCAGCAGGAGTGCGCCGATGAAGAACCAGGAACCTCGGCGCGGATTCACCAGCATCGTATTCTTGCCGATCCATCCGAGGCCCGCGCGCTGCGCCAGCTCGCGTTCGAGAATCGGTCCGGTGTCGACGTACGCTTTCCCCGTGATCGACGCGCCGAGCTCGGACTCGATCCAGCGATGCAGGGTGCCGAGCCGCTCGACCATGATGTCGTGGTAGTCGTCGCCGCGGGCGTAGCGCGCGACGGGACCCGAGGGCTCACGTCCGCCGTAATCCAACCCTACGACGATGGCGCTCTTCACTCCCGGAAAAGGCAGCCGTGTGTCGCGTCGCTTTTCCGCACCGCGCGCGAGATACGCCATGTTGCCGGCGTATCCCTTCTCGATCCACGCGACGAACGTGTCGTGCGTCTCGCTTGGTCCGAGCGCGGTGATGCCGACGGGGTCGAAGCCGAGCTCGCGGGCGCGATCCTTGATCCGCTGCTCGAGAGAGACGGCTGCGGCGGTCACTGTTCGCGCGTCGCCCATCGGGCGTATCGGACGACATCGCCCGCCGGAGGCACCGCATCGTCGCGTCCGTACGCGGTGTGCATGCGCCACCCGAGATAGTTGCGGTCCGGAAGGGGCAGAAAAGGCGGCCGCCCGTACCACCCTCTTCGGCGAAAGCGCCAGCCGGTGCGCAGCAACGCGAGCCCCGTCGCGGGATTGGCGACGGACCGGGCGAGCAGTTCGAGCGTAAGCCTCGTCCATGACATCACTTCTCAATGTATCGACGGAGTAGCGTTGGTACGGGCTTACGTGGCGGGCCAGGTACTGCTTGTTCCGGATCTACGGAATAACAGCAGGGATCGATCGCGGTGTAAGAAGGCTCCTCTTCACGTTGGTCATGCAGTCCTACACGAATGACTCTCCATCGAGGCCGTCCGGAATCGGAACCCCGAGGGCGGTGAGCGCGGAGGGCATGACATCAGCGGTGCGGCGAGGTGGGCGGGCCGGCGGCGTGTCGAGAAGGAGGGGAACAAACATGTGGTCGCGGTGCAGCGCGCCATGTGAGCTCACGTGCGGGATCGGTTCGTAGCGCTCGCGGAAATCCCAGCCGCGCGTCGCGGAGAGAATGATGTCGCCGCAGCGTTCCGATGACGCGAGCTTCGCGATCTGGACCACGGAGTCCGGATGATCCGTCCCGATCGTCGCCTCGTGCGCGGCCGACGCGCTCACGTTGTGAAGGTCGCGCCCGACGGCCAGGGGGTCGCCGTCACGCATGTGGTACGAGAAGCCCGACGCGCTCCAACCGACGTCGGCATGTCCGCCATTGCGGGACCACACGGTGCACGTCGTGCTGTCGACGGGCAGCATCAGCAGGTCGACCGACTCGCGCGTCAACAGCCAGTGGACGACAGCGGACCAGCGCGACGCGAGCGATGTCCAGAAGGGACGCTGCCGCTGCCGCAGTCCGACGTACAGGTGCGCCATCGCGTTGCCGCTGACCATCACCGCGACATCCGCCGGGCCGTACACCCACGGGTGTGCCATGGCACGGAGACCGCGCGCGGTCAGCATCAGCTGAAGGTCGTCGTGACGCGTCACCGGCGAGTGACCATGATCGCTCGCGAGCCAGATGCGCGTCGCGTTCGGATCACGTTCCGCCTCCAGTGCCTTGACGGTGTCGTCGACGATACGCAGCGCGTCGACGATTGTCGCGTCGTCCTGCCCCCGCGCGTGAGAGATCTTGTCGACGCCCATGAATGCCGCGAACACGAATGACGGGTGCGCGTCGCGAACACGACGGACGAGCGTTGCGGACGTCTCGCGGTCGACGTCGAGCCACCTTTCGACGCGTCCACCGAAGTGGGTCAGGGCGGCGCGCAGCGCCGTTCGCGTGGACAGCGACATGAGCCGCCCGCGTCGCGGCAGCCCGCGCGTGATGATCGTCATCGCCGCGGCGCTGTCCGGCACGAGCTCGAAGATCGTCGGCGCGGAGGCGTCGAGATCCATATTGGCGGCGCGCATCTCGTGCCCCACGTAGCTTCGCGCGTTCGGAAACACGCAGACGCGTCGGGACCGATCGAACCAGCGAAGACCCGGCATACCGACGGGGCCCGGAAACCGTCCGAGCAGGAAGGGCGTGTACGCGGGCCCGGTCACGGAGGGGAACGCCGAGGATACCTCGTACAACCCGCCGCGCTGCAGCAGCCGGGCGATCGCCGGCAGGGCGCCATCGTCCAGCGCTCGACGCAGCGTGTCCGTGCGGAGACCGTCGGCGAGAAGAACGATGACAGCCATCGCGGGAGAAGGTACGGCGTTTTGCCGGCGGCGGCCCGCCTCTCTAGAATCCCGGCATGCCTGCGAAAAGAAAAACGGCAATAAAGAGGGGAGCGGCGGCTCCGCCGAAGGAGCCAGATACGCAGCCGCGGCGTCGTCGCAACAGACAGTCTCGCACTGCATCCGGGAAACGGGCGAGCGCGGAACTGATGGCCAGCGCGCAGGCGGATGCGCAGGAGGGTCTTCGCGAGCGCACCGAGGCTGGCCACATCGCGGCCGGCCGCACGCCGCCATCGCAGGAGTCGGGCACGCGCCGATCAGGCGCCGTCAGGAAAATCGACCAGGCCATCCGCACCTTCGCGCCACCGGTGACGGAGGACGAAAAGTTCCTGCAGGGACCGCGCACCGATCCGACTGATTTCACGCGGCAGGACACCTGGCGGATCATGCGCATCATGTCGGAGTTCATCGAGGGCTTCGACAACCTCGCCGACGTCACCAAGGGCGTGACGATCTTCGGTTCGGCCCGCACGAACCCGGAGGATCCCCAGTACCTGGCCGCCGAAGAGACCGCGCGGATTCTCGCGGAGCAGGGTTACGCGATCATCACCGGAGCCGGGCCCGGGATCATGGAAGCGGCGAATCGCGGCGCCAAGCTCGCCGGCGGCCGGTCCATCGGCTGCAACATCGAGCTGCCCTTCGAGCAGGGCGCCAACCCCTACGTCGACACCCTGATCAACTTCCGCTACTTCTTCGTGCGGAAGACGATGTTCATCAAGTATTCGAATGCGTTCATCATTTTCCCCGGCGGCTTCGGGACCCTGGACGAAGCGTTCGAGGCGCTGACGCTGATCCAGACGGGCAAGATCTACCAGTTCCCGGTCATTCTGTTCGGCCGCCACTACTGGGCGGGGCTGATCCGCTGGATCCAGTCGCGGGTGCTCGGCGAAAAGAAGATCTCGCCGGGAGACATGGATCTCATGATCATGACCGACGATCCGTCGGAGGCCGCGAGACTCGTGATCGAAGCGTACGAAAGCCAGCGAGCGCCGCAGGCCGGTGGCCGCGTGGAGAGAGTCTAGTGCCGAAAAAAGGCAGGCGAGCAGGCGAGAAGGCGAAGAGGCGTGCCTCCGCGGCCGGTCCCAAGGGCGCGCAGAAACGCGCCGCCGAAGAGCGCGAACGCGGCGGGCATCGGCACACGTCGCACGAGGCGAGCCGTTTTCTTCGCGGCGAACCGATATCGCCGCGTGGCATCGACGGCAGCGAGTCGGCCGCCGATCTGATCGACAACGCATTTCTGGCGTACAACGCCGCGCGGCTTCGCGAAGCGTGTCAGCTGTTCACGAAAAAGATGCTCGAGCCCGACGTCACGGTCGGGCTGACGCTGACCGGCGCGCTCACTCCGGCGGGACTCGGAATGGCCGCGCTCATCCCGCTGATCGAAGCGGGATTCGTCGACTGGATCATCTCGACCGGGGCGAACCTGTACCACGACACGCATTTCGGACTCGGCCTCGCCATGCACCGCGGCAATGCGCAGGAGTCGGACGTGGTGCTGCGCGAGGAAGGCGTGGTTCGCATCTACGACATTTTCTTCGACTACGACGTGCTGTTGTCGACGGACGCGTTCTTCCGCGCGATCATCCAGTCCCCCGAGTTCCAGCGCCCGATGTCGAGCGCCGAGTTTCACAACGCGTGTGGCCGGTACGTGCGAGAGCGTGAGAACAAGCTCGGCATCGGCAGAAAGTCGCTGCTGGGCGCAGCCTACGACGCGGGCGTTCCCATCTACACGTCGTCGCCGGGGGATTCGTCGATCGGGATGAACATCGCGGCGCTGGCGCTCGACGGGAACAAGTGCACGATCGACCCGAACGCCGACGTGAACGAGACCGCCGCGATCGTGCTCGACGCGAAACGCAGCAATGGCAAATCCGGAGTTCTCATCTGCGGCGGCGGCAGCCCGAAGAACTTCGCGCTGCAGACGGAGCCGCAGATCCAGGAAGTCCTGGGCATCGACGAGAAAGGACACGACTACTTTCTGCAGATCACCGACGCGCGCCCCGACACGGGGGGGCTGTCCGGCGCGACGCCGGCCGAAGCGGTGAGCTGGGGAAAGATCGATCCTGATCGTCTGCCCGACGCCGTGGTCTGCTATCTGGATGCGACCGTCGGGCTTCCGCTGCTCACGGCGTACGCGCGTGCCCGGCACAAGCCGAGAAAGCTAAAACGCCTGTACGATCGCCGCGATGCAATGATGAAGCGGTTGGTCGATGAGTACCGCGCGTCCGTTTCTCCTGCGGCGTCCGAGGAGACGGATTCATTC
>JBOHTL010000545.1:0-8184 GCA_050733735.1 Gemmatimonadaceae bacterium | reverse complement strand
TCGCCGGAGCGCGCCGAGCTCAAGACGCGACTCGAGAAGATGTCGAGCGAGCGCGTCGACATTCCGCTGATCATCAGTGGACGCGAGATCCGCACGGGCAACACGGCGCAGGCGGTGATGCCGCACGCGCACAAGCACGTCCTCGCCGACTGGCACAAGGCGTCGGCGCAGCATGTCGAACAGGCCATCGATGCCGCGCGGGAAGCCCGACGCGAGTGGGCCAACTGGGCATGGGAGGACCGCGCCGCGGTCTTCCTCAAGGCGGCGGAGCTGCTCTCCACGACGTGGCGCGCGACGCTCAACGCGGCGACGATGCTGGGGCAGTCGAAGACAGTGTTTCAGGCGGAGATCGACGCCGCGTGCGAGCTGATCGACTTCCTCCGCTTCAATCCCGCGTACGCGCAGGAGCTGTACAGCGAGCAGCCGCTCTCGTCGCCCGGCATGTGGAACATGCTCGACTACCGCGGGCTCGAGGGATTCGTCTACGCGGTGACGCCGTTCAACTTCACGGCGATCGGCGGCAACCTCCCCACCGCGCCCGCGCTGATGGGCAACACGGTGGTCTGGAAGCCGGCGTCGAGCGCCATGCTGTCGGCGTACTACATCATGAAGCTTCTCGAAGAAGCGGGGCTGCCGCCGGGGGTCATCAATTTCGTGCCGGGCGACGCCGCTGAGATCTCGAACATCTGCCTCGGCCACAGCGAGCTGGCGGGGGTGCACTTCACCGGGAGCACCGGCGTCTTCAACAGCATGTGGAAGACGATCGGCTCGAACATGTCGCAGTACCTCGCGTATCCGCGGATCGTGGGGGAGACGGGCGGCAAGGATTTCATCGTCGCGCATCCGTCGGCGAACGCGCAGGCGGTGGCGGTCGCCATCGCGCGCGGCGGGTTCGAGTACCAGGGGCAGAAGTGCTCCGCCGCGAGCCGGGTGTACGTCCCGAAGTCGCTGTGGCAGGAAGTGCGTGACGCAACAGTCGGGATGATGGACGAGATCAAGCAGGGCGACGTCCGCGACTTCCGGAACTTCGTGAGCGCCGTGATCGACAGGAAGTCGTTCGACAAGATCGGCGAGTATCTCGACGACGCGAAGAAGAACGCGAAGATCGTGGCCGGCGGCACCGTCGACGGCAGCGAGGGATACTTCATCAAGCCGACGCTGGTCGAGACGGACAAGCCGGCGTACCGCCTGCTGTGCGAGGAGATCTTCGGACCGGTCGTGACGGCGTACGTCTACGACGACAGCAAGTGGGAAGACACGCTGCGCACGGTGGACAAAACGTCGCCCTATGCGCTCACGGGCGCGGTGTTCGCGAACGACCGTGGGGCCGTGCGCGAGGCGACGCTGGCACTCCGCAACGCGGCCGGCAACTTCTACATCAACGACAAGCCGACGGGCGCGGTGGTAGGACAGCAGCCCTTCGGCGGCGCGCGCAGCTCGGGGACGAATGACAAGGCGGGCTCGAAGCTGAACCTCGTGCGCTGGGTGAGTGCGCGGACGATCAAGGAGACGTTCAGTCCGCCGACGGACTATCGCTACCCGTTCATGCAGGAGAAGTAGGGCACTCGTTTCAACGTTTCAGCGTTTCAGAGTTTCAACGCTTCAACTGACCGCCTCTGAAACGTTTGAAACGTTGAAACGTTGAAACGTTCAAACGCTTCATGCTCATTCTCAACCGCCACGACGTCACGACGCTCCTCTCGATGCCGCAATGCATCGAGCTGATGGAGCAGGCCCTCGCATCCCTCTCGCGCGGCGAAGTCATCCTTCCCCTGCGCCCCGTCATCCGAATCCCCGAATCACCCAACGCCTTCGCCGTCATGCCCGCGTATTCAGCGGACCTGCAGGCGAGCGCGGCGAAGCTGATCTCGGTGTACCCGGACAACCACGGCACCGGGCTCGACTCGCACCAGGGGATGGTCGCGCTCTTCGACGGCACCAACGGCCGGCCGCTTGCCATCATCGACGCATTCTCGATCACGGCGATTCGCACCGCCGCCGTCTCCGGTGTGGCGACGAAGCTGCTCGCCCGGCGCGACGCGAGAACTGTCGCCATACTCGGCGCGGGCACACAGGGTCGCACGCACATCGACGCGATGCTCGCGGCGCATCCCTTCGAGCGCGTCGTCCTCTGGAGCCGCACGAAATCGCATGCGGCCGCGCTCGTGACCGAGGCCGAAGGACGCTACGGACCTGGGCCGGTGAGTCGCGCGAGCCCGGCGCGGTTCGTCGTCGTCGACGACATCGACGCCGCGGTTCGGGACGCCGACGTCGTCTGCACGGTGACTGCGTCTCGCGAACCCATTCTGCGCGGAGGCTGGCTCCGACCCGGTACGCACGTCAACGCGGTCGGCTCATCGATCCCGAGTGCGCGTGAGCTGGATACCGAGACCGTGCGACGCGCGCGCGTGTTCGTGGACCGTCGCGAGTCCGCGGCGAACGAGGCGGGCGACCTGATCATCCCCATGAAGGAGGGCGCGATCTCGGCGGATCATATCGCGGGCGAGCTCGGTGAGCTGATCCTCGGCAAGGTGCGCGGTCGGGAAGACGATGAGCAGATCACGCTCTTCAAGTCGCTGGGGCTGGCCGTGGAGGACCTGGCGTGCGCCGTTTATCTGCACGAACGAGCGAGTCGCGAGGGCGTCGGCGTGACGGTGGATCTCTGAACGGCGTTCTCGGCGAAATGCGTTCTCGGCGAAATGCGTTCTCGGCCCGCGCTCGTGCCTGTTAAGAGACGAGCGCGGTAAGTTCTCGGCGCGCCTGCGGCGCGGTGAGCGGGCACGCAGTTTGGGACCCGAGCGAAGCGAGGAGCTGAGAAGTGACGCAAACTCCCGAAGCACCACAGCTCTCCGACATCCGCAAGGCAGTCGAAAGGCTCCGTGGCCACGCGCTCCGAACTCCACTCGTACGCTACGAGCCCGAATCGGAAATCTGGCTCAAGCTCGAGAACCTCCAGCCCATCGGATCGTTCAAGCTGCGTGGCGCGTTGAACAGGATGCGCTCGCTTCCCGCCGCCGATCTCGCGGGCGGCGCGTACACGGCCAGCGCGGGAAACATGGCGCAAGGGGTCGCCTACGCGGCGCGGCTGCTTGGCGTCCCGGCGTCGGTCGTCGTCCCCGACTCGGCGCCGGCCGCCAAGATCGAAGCGATCGAGCGGCTCGGCGCGACGGTGCTGCGAGTCCCCTATGAGGAATGGTGGGAGGCGATGCGCAGCCGCGGACGGCCGGGAATGCGGGGCGTGTTCGTGCATCCGTTCGCGGACCGTGACGTCATGGCGGGAAATGGGACGATCGCGCTCGAGATTCTCGAGGACCTGCCGGACGTCGACACGATCCTCGTGCCCTGGGGAGGTGGAGGGCTGACGTGCGGCATCGCGGCGGCGGCGAAATCGATCAAGCCATCGATTCGAGTCTTCGCCTGTGAAGTGGAGGGCGCGGCGCCGCTGACGGCGTCGATCGCTGCCGGCGCTCCCGTCGCCATAGAGAACAGAAGGACATTCGTGGACGGGATAGGGGGGCGTGGCGTATTCCCCGAGATGTGGCCCCTGGCACGAGCTCTTGTGGACGGCGCGCTCACGGCATCTGCTGCTGACGTCGCCAGCGCAGTGCGACTCCTGGCACAGCGGACGCGTGTCGTAGCGGAGGGAGCGGGAGCGACGTCGCTCGCCATCGCGCGCGCGGGGCTGCACGGTGTAACGCCGCGTCCCAGACGGGTGGCATGTATCGTCTCAGGCGGGAACATAGACCCGTCCGTTCTCGCAACGATACTCGCGGGCACGACGCCGTGAGCGTGGCACCTGGCCTGCTATTCATGTCTCCGGGAGCACAGATGAAAACTTTCAGAGACTCGTCAAACGTCAGCTGGACCGTGTTCGAGGTCCGCCGGCAGATCACGTCACGGCGTGAGGGGAATCTGTTGCCGAGCGGGTTCAGCGATGGCTGGCTGTGCTTCGAGTGCGTCGGCCAGAAGCGTCGGCTCGTGCGGTATCCGAAGCAGTGGCGCGAGCTGAGCAACGATGAGCTCGAGAAGCTGCTCGGTCAGGCGCAGCAGGCGCCGCGCACGACGTTCCGCGCTCCCGACGACTTAAGCGACGGCGCGGCGATCGAGCTCTGATCGCGCGCAGTGCGGACGGAGGAGGCCCGAGTGCTCGCGAGCGCGGCCTCTGAGCCGACCGGGTACCCGCCGCAGGCGGGTGGGCGGCGAAGCGGAGCGAGCGTACGCGCGAGGAGTACTCGGGGCTCCGACGAGAGCACCCGCTTGATCTAAGAACAATGGGTCGAGTACGCTTCGCGCATGCCCACTTTCGCATTCGTCACCGCCGACGTCTTCACGAAACAACGGTTCGGCGGAAACCAGCTCGCGGTATTTCCTGACGCGCAGGGTATCGATCCCGCGCTGATGCAGCGCATCGCGCGCGAGTTCAACTTTTCAGAGACGACGTTCGTCCTGCCGCCGAGCGACCCGAAGCATACGCGGCGCGTGCGGATCTTTACGCCTGGCAGCGAACTGCCCTTCGCGGGACATCCGACGGTCGGCACCGCGTTCGTGCTGGCGACGGTCGGCGCCATCGAGCTGGACGGTCCCGAGACGCGCATCGTGTTCGAACAAGGCGTCGGGCCGGTGCCAGTGACCATTCGCGCCGAGAATGGCCGCCCGGGTTTCGCGCAGCTGACCGCGGCGGTACTGCCCGAGTTCACGCCCGCACCCGTCGCGCGGGATCTCGCCCATGCGCTCGGTCTGGACGCTGGCGACGTCCTGGAGGGAAAGTTCGGCCCCGAAGGCGCGTCGTGCGGCGTGCCCTTTCTGTTCGTGCCTGTCAGGAACCGCGCGACACTGGGCCGCGCGCGCGTCAGGCTCGACGACTTCGAAAAGCTGCTCGCTGCCTACGGGACCCAGAAGGTCTTCGTCTTCTGCGACGAGCCGGAGCTGAAGGGATCACACTTTCGCGCGCGCATGTTCGCGCCGGGAATCGGCGTCCCGGAGGATCCCGCGACGGGATCGGCAGTCGCGGCATTCGCGGGCTACCTCGCGAAGCGCGACGAGCGCCGCGATGGAACGCTGCGCTGGGTGATCGAGCAGGGCTTCGAGATGGGGCGACCCAGCATTCTCGAAGCCGAGGCCGACGTCCGGAAAGGAGCGGTGACCGCGATCCGCGTGGGGGGACACTCGGTGCTCGTCACTCGCGGAGAGCTCACCGTTTGAACGGCGTTCTCGGCCGGCGCGCGTGCACTCATAAGAAACGCGCGCCGTGCGTTCTCGGCGCCGCGCTACCGCGCGGCGGTGGCGGGCGTGCCACATTTGCTCGCTCACCGGCGCGAAGCGCCGGGCCGAGAACCTACCGGCGTCGCATCATTCTTTGGCGACGCCGGGCCGAGAACGTGGTCCGCGGCGGGGCCGAGCACGCAGTTTCACTGATCGTACACGATGTCCACCGGAATACCGCGGGCGTCGAGCCGTTCGAGATCGGCCAGTAACGTCGCTGACAGCTGACCGTATTCCTCGGTGAACCGGCCGACGCCCTCGTAGTCGCCGTTCCCCTGCAGGACGAGGATCGTGCGCGCCAGCTCGTCCGTCGCCTGCTGCATCCGCGCGAAGTCGACTCGATACCTGCCGTTCGCCTCGCGCGTGAACGCCCCGCGACGCTCGAGGAAATTCAGCGCGGCGACGTTCGCCCGGCCGTGCGCGCTGCCCGCACCGAAGCGCACCGAGCGGAAGATGCTCGCGATGAACGAGACGAGGTTGTCTTCCATCGTCCCGCCCGTGAGCTCGTTGTTCGCGCGCAGCTGGCGCACCATGTAGAGGCCGAGGATATCGGCTTTCCCTTCCTCGAGCGAGCCGGCGCGCTCCTTCAGGGCGGCGCGGACCGTCCCGCGGTCGTTGATGGTGTTCTTGATTCCGAGACCGTGCGCCACCTCGTGGAACATCACGTTCTCGAAGAACGCGTCGAAGGTCACGTGACGCAGCTGGTCCGGCACGATCAGCTCCTGCGCGATGGGCAGCAGGATGTGATCGAACTTCGCGCGCATGGCGTTCTTGAGCTGCAGACGACGCGCGCCCTTCTGGAGCTGCACCTGTTCGTCGTTCGGCAGATTGATAGCGATCGTCTTCGCGCCGACGTTCGCCTGCCCCGAGACGTACACCACGTCGTACGCGTTCAGCTCCGACTCGGAGCCCGGCGTCTCCAGCTTGTACCGATCGTCCACCGGCAGGCCGCGCTGCAGGTCGGGGAGCTGGCTGGCATATCGCGCCAGGCGCGCGCTCCAGTCCTTGTCCTTGATGAGCACGAACGCCTCGTTCGCCGCCTTGTAGCCGAACAACTCATCGTCGTAGGTCTCGATGGGCCCGACCACGAACTCGATGGTGTTGGTCTTCATGTCCATCCAGGCCATGTCGCTTGGCTGGTAGTCGTCGGTGCGCAGGGCGCGCGCGCGCAGCGTGAGATAGTTGCGCAGGCCGGCGTCGTCGGCCAGCGTCGCTGCCGCCTCGAGGCGATTGGCCGCGCGCTCGTGCTGCGCGGCGAAGAAGCGCGAGTACGGAATGGCGCGCAGGGCGCCGTACATGTCCCGCCGGATCATGGTGTAAAGCGACTTGAGCGAGTCCGCGCGCACGCCGCCCTTCGCGACTTCGGCCTCGAACTGCTCCTTCGTCATGTCGATCGGATAGAAGTTCGCGCCGGCGGGACGCGGACCCACGCCTGGGAGGAACGGGCGATTGCCGTCGAGCCGGTCCCAGGGACCGTAGTTGATCAGCGCGAACGTCCTCGCGGCGGGATCGCTGATCGACTGCAGCAGCGCGTTCTTGTCGCCGTAGGTCTGGATCCAGTAGACCTCGTCCATGGCGCGCGCCGCGTCGATGAGGATCGGGATCATGCGCCGCTCGTTGGCGGTGAGCGTCGACAGATCGGGCGCGAGCTTTATGGTTTTATAAGACGCGACGCGGGCGGCGACGTCGACGGGCGTGAACACCTCGGCCGGCGGAGTAACTGGTTCGGCTGGTGCGGGAGGAGCCGATGGCTCGCCGGTGACGGGTGCTGGCGGAGACGGTGTCGGCGACGATGGCGCGCACGCGGCGATGGACAGAATGGCCACCGCGGCCGCGCAGATGCTTCTAATGATCATGGGTCGGCATGCCGGTTTGAGTTGAATCGGGACTCTGTGGCAGATCGGACAGATGCTCCTGGACAATGACCCAGCGTCCGCTCTGTTTCTGAAAAACCATCGTCATGGCACCGCCAATGACATGCGGCTGGTTGCTCGGGTTCAGGTGCGGTACACGGTAGGTGGCGGTGACGACCGCCGAGGTGGGCGACGTCACATCGATCCAGAAGCGTTCCCACTCCCACCGCGGGTTGCGCATGTTGACGCCGACGTTGTCCCAGAAATACCGGATCCCCGCCTCGAGCGTGTCGCGCGACGCAATCGCGCGGCCCGCGTTGGCGGAGATCACGCGTGCATCGGTGGCATACAGCCCGAGCATCCGCTCGGTGAGTCCGGGCCTGGACAGGTCGTAGGCCTCACGAAGCGTGCGCTCCAGCTCCTGCGCGATCTGCTGGCTGTCGGCCGTGGACAGAGATCCCGGCGCACTGCCGCATGCCGTCAGGAGCACCCCAGCCATCAGAATGACACGCATGGAGCGTGAATCTACCCCCTTCCCATTCCCCATTTCCCCCTTCCCTCTCATTTCCCGTTTCCCTTGTTCTCTGTCCCACGGACGAGACGCCGATGTCCTGCCTATGGGACATGGCCCCCAGTTAACTGTACGAAGCCGCAATTACTTAGCGGCCCGTTCGCTGCTTATTGCGCCCGCGCGTGCCACAGGAGAAGCACATGCGTACCCCCGCCTCACTCAAGTTCTCGCTCGCGACCTTCGCCGTTGCAGCCGCGGTTTCCGCCTGCAGTGACGCCCGCGCGACCGACGCAGACGCCGATCTGCAGCGTGACCTCGCGCTCGCGTCCACCACGGTGAGCCTCGCCGCGCCAAGAGTCGATTCGGCGCTGCTCAGCTCTCTGGAGACGAAGCCGCAGGGCGCGCCGGAGAAGGCGCCGGTACTGAAGAAGGCCGAGGGCCCGCGCGCGGTTCGCTCTCGGACTCCCACGGTGCAGGCGGCTCCGGTCGAGGAGCTCGCGGCGGCGGAGAGTGAGGAGGAAGTGGTCGAGGTGATGGAAGAGGCGCCCGCGCCTGAAG
>JBOHTL010000544.1:0-7347 GCA_050733735.1 Gemmatimonadaceae bacterium | reverse complement strand
CGTCGTAGCCGGAGATGACCTTGGCTTCGCGCTTGTTGACGAGGTCTTCCAGACGGTCGCGGACTTCATCGCCGACCTGGCGGCCGAACTTGAGGTCGTTCTTTTCCCGGCTCGGCGTCTCCTTCGGCGTTGCGACCCAGAAGTTCGACGCGAGGATGAACTGCTGGGTGAACTCCTGCTGGCGGCGCTGGGCGCCCAGTGAGGCGGCGCAAGTCACGAATAGCGCGCCAGCGGCCATCCCGCGTCGGATGGAGGCCGGGAACATGTCAGACATACTGCACATTACGAGGGTGCGGGGAGTTGTGTTGAGCGGTCAGTGAGGTCGGCCGACGCTGTTTCGATCATTTCCGCGAGGGCATCCGCATCCAGTAGGACCATGGAAGCGTCCGTTTCGTTGAAGGCCGTTGCCGTGAAGTCCAGGGTCAACTGGGCCACGGGAAGGAAGGACTTGCGATGATGCGGCGTGATCCCATGCTCGGCGATGCCGCGCAGGTGGTTCGCGGTGGCGTAGCCGACGTTATTCTCCCAGCGATACTGAGGGTAGCGCGCCGCGAGCGCGTGCATGACGCGGTCGCGCGTGATCTTCGCGACGATCGACGCGCAGGCGATCGAGTAGCAGCGCGCGTCGCCGTGGATGACTGCCGTGTGCGGAATCTCGAGCGTACGAATCGACTTTCCGTCCACGACGATGTGATCAGGCGTGACCGGAAGACGTCCGAGCGCGCGACGCATGGCGAGCACGCTCGCCTGGAGGATGTTGAACCGGTCGATCTCGCGAACGGACGCAGCACCGATGCCGATCGCCAGCGCGCGTCCGCGGATCTTGCCGATGAGGCGCTCGCGGGTTTTCGCGGTCAGCTGCTTGGAGTCGTTGACGCCGGGCATCGCGCGTCGCTCTGGTGGCATCACGACGGCACAAGCGACAACGGGGCCCGCGAGCGGGCCCCGTCCCACTTCATCCACTCCGGCGAGCAGCGGGCCATGCTGCATCCGGAGGTCACGTTCGATCGTGCTCCAGCGCATGGACGCTCCCGCCCGTCGATGCCTACTCTGCGTCCGGCGTTCCCGTGGTCGGCACGGTCACACGCACCTTCTTTTCCTTGATGCGTGTCGCCTTGCCGGTGAGGTTGCGCAGGTAATACAGCTTGGCACGCCGCACGCGGCCGCGCCGAACCACCTGAATGTCGCCGATCATCGGGCTATGCACGGGAAAGATGCGCTCGACACCGACGCCGTTGGAGATCTTGCGAACCGTGAACGTCTCGCTGACCCCGCTGCCGCGACGCGCGATGCACACGCCTTCGAAGGCCTGAATGCGTTCCTTGTCGCCTTCCTTCACGCGCACGTTGACGCGGAGGGTATCGCCCGCCCGGAACGCAGGAATGTCCGTGCGCAGCCAGGCTTTCTGAGTCTCGATGAACGGATGCATATGGAGCTCCGGGCAAGGGGCCCGTGGAGTGACAGTACGAGGGTGGAGCACAGACAACCTAATCCGCGGCCTGACTCCTCGCTAGTACGTTGGCGCGCAACAGCTTGGGGCCACCGGCCAGCCCGCCGGGTCACGCGCCGGAATCCCTTTCGCGCGTCCGCCGTTCGCCTTCCGCGCGCCGCCAGTCCGCGATCTTCTTGTGATCGCCCGACAGCAGGACCTCCGGGACGGAGAACCCCCGATACACCGGGGGCCTGGTGTAGCTCGGCGCGCTGAGACCCGTTTCCTCGTGAAACGAATCGGTGCGCGCGCTCTCCGCGTCGCTCATCGCCCCTTCCAGCAACCGCACGGTCGCGTCCAGCACCACCAGGGCGCCGGGCTCCCCACCCGTCAGCACGAAGTCCCCGATGGAGATCTCCTCGGTGGCCAGGTGGTCCGCCACCCGCTGGTCGACATCCTTGTAATGGCCGCAGAGCAACGTGAGCCACTCGCCCGCCGCATAGCGCGCCGCGTCACGCTGCGCGAAGCGACGGCCGCGCGCGGACAGCAGCACGATCGGCGGTGACGCGCCGAGCGACTCGACCGCCTCGAAAAACGGATCCGGCTTCATGACCATTCCGGCGCCACCGCCATACGGGGCATCGTCCACCGTGCGATGGCGGTCCTTCGTGAAATCGCGCAGGTCCACCACGCGATAGTCGACGATGCCACTTGCCCGCGCCCGACCCAGAATGCTCAGGCCGAGCGGTCCATCGAAAAACTGCGGAAAAATGGTGATGACGTTGACGCGCAGCATCAGTCCACCATCCCCTCGAGTGGATCGACGCGGATCACGCGCTGCTCGGCGTCCACCTCGCTGACCGTCTGGTCGTCGAAGGGGAGCAGAATCGTCTTGTCGGAGGCGCGAGCGACCTCGATGAGCAGCCCCTGCGGAACCTCGAACACCTCGATGACCTCGCCGATCTCTTCTCCGGAGACGTGGAGCACCCGCATGCCGACGAGATCGTGGATGAAGAGCTCGTCCTCGTTGGGAGGCGCGATCTCCTCGTCCGGGACGAGGAGGTGGCGGTCACGCCACTGTTCGGCGGTCGTGCGATCGTCGATCCCCTCGAACGCCACGATCAGTCCGCCCTTGAAGGGCGACGAGCGCAGGACGCGCAGCTCGCGGCGGTCCGGCGACAGGTCGCCCTCGCGCGTTCCCGCAAAAACACGACGGCCGGGCGCGAAGATCGCGCCCGGCGCGTCGGTCAGTGCTTCGATCACCAGCTCGCCGCGAAGGCCGTGCGCGCGACGTATCCGGCCGACCAGGTAGAACTCCTCGCTCAAAGATCGGCCTTTTCCTCCGAGACCGGCACGGCGCCCGACTGCAGCTTGCGACCAAGCCGCACTTCGTGGCGCTGCTTCAGCACGCCCGCCTTGCGGAGCAGCGAGCGGACGGTGTCCGACGGCTGCGCGCCCTTGTCGAGCCAGTAGTTGGCGCGGTCGGTCTTGAGATTCAGCGCGGTCTCACCCTGACGAGGGGCGTACTGTCCGATGATCTCGATGAAACGGCCGTCACGCGGGCTCTGTGAATCGGCGACGACGATGCGGTACGTGGGTGTTCTCTTCCGGCCGGTGCGGCGGAGACGAATGCGAACCATTGCTTGCTCCTGTCAGAGTGTGCTTGATGTTCCGAACTGCATCCAGGGCTCGTCGCGCATCGGGCATGTCCCGACCGCACCCCGGGGTCCCTACATCATCCCGCCGAACATGCCGGGACGAGCCCTGCCACCACCGCCGCCCTGAGCGGCGGCGACCTTCTTCATCATCTTCTGCATCTCGCGGAACTGCTCGAGCAGGCGATTCACTTCGTTGATCGGCCGTCCGCTCCCCTTGGCGACGCGCGCCCGGCGTGAACCGTTGAGCACTCCAGGACTCTTGCGCTCCTCGGGAGTCATCGACAGCACGATGGCCTCGAGATGCCTGAGGCGTTTCGGGTCCATCTGCTTCACCTGCTTCAGCACCTTGGTGTTCACGCCCGGAAGCATCTTGAGCACCCCTTCGAGGGGTCCGAGCCGCTCCATCTGCTTCATGGCGGTGAGGAAATCCTGCAGGTCCATCCCTTCCTTGCGGACCTTCTTCTCGAGCCGCTTGGTTTCGTCGGCGTCGAACGACTCCTGCGCCTTTTCCACGAGGGAGACGATGTCTCCCTGCTGGAGGATGCGGCTCGCCATCCGGTCGGGATGGAAGTCTTCGAGCGCGTCGACCTTCTCGCCGACGCCGATGTATTTGATGGGCTTCTTGGTGACACCGTAGATCGAAAGCGCGGCGCCGCCACGCGCGTCACCGTCGAGCTTGGTGAGAATCACCCCGGTCAGGTGCAGCCGCTCGTCGAAGCCCTGCGCGATGCGGACGGCTTCCTGGCCGGTCATCCCATCCGCAACCAGCAGAATCTCGTCGGGATGGATCGCGTCCTTGAGGCGGGCGAGCTCGTCCATCATCTCTTCGTCGATCTGCAGCCGGCCCGCGGTATCCACGATCACCACGCGATCCCGCGCGCGGCGCGACTGATCGAGACCGTTGCGCGCGATACGCGTGACGTCCTTCGTCTCGCGCTCCGCATGGACGGGGATGCCGAGCTGGTTGCCGAGCGTCTCCAGCTGATCGATGGCGGCGGGACGATAGACGTCGCAGGCGATCAGCCGGGTCTGGCGTGCCTCCTTCTGCAACCTGGCCGCGAGCTTCGCCGCGGTCGTCGTCTTACCCGAGCCCTGGAGGCCGACCATCATGACGACGGTGGGCGGGACGGAGCTGAGCTTGAGCCCTTCCCGCTGCTGGCCGAGCATCGCCGTGAGCTCGTCGTAGACGATCTTGATGAGTTGCTGCGCCGGCGAAACAGTGCGGAGCTGCGCGACACCGAGCGCCTTCTTCTCGACGTGCTCGAGGAATTCGCGGGTGAGCTGGAAATTGACGTCGGCTTCCAGCAGGACGCGCCGCACTTCGCGAAGCCCTTCCTTGATGTCGGCCTCGGAGAGTACGCCGCGGCCGCGAAGACGCGCGAAGACCCCTTCCAGGTTCTCGGACAGCTGTTCGAACATAGACCCGGTAACCTAGCCGGGGGACGCGCCTGATTCAATCTGTGCTATTGGGCTATGTCCCAGCAGGTGCTATACTTACATGACTGCAGTGGGCAGTGGGCAGAGGGGAAAGGGTAGGCTTCCCCCGCGGACTTCCCACTCCCCATTCCCCACTACCCACTGTTCTTAGATGGCTCGAGCGCAACGCAAGGAAGATCTCCTCAAGTCCGAGCTGCCCCCCACCCTTCCCTTGATGGCGTTGCGGTCCACGATCGTCTACCCACTGGGTACGATCGCGGTCCAGATGGGGGCTCCCGAGAATCTTTCGCTCCTGCGGGCCCATGAAGAACCGGGTCTCATCGTCGCTCTGGTCGTTGCCAGCGGTGATCACGACGAGCCGATAGACACGTCGCGATTCGTGGGCCGCGTCGGTGTCGCCGCGCGCGTCCACGAACGGATCAATCTGCCCGGGGACACGGTCCAGATCACGCTGCAGGGACTCCGTCGCATCGTCGTCGACGAAATCGACCAGACGGACCCGTATCCCGTGGCCGTGATCCATCCGGCGAAGGATGTCGCCGCCGACGCCAACGAGGTCACGGATCTCATCACGCGCGTTGCCACGGCCGCTGAAACGCTCGCCGAGATGGTGGATCGCATCCCAGACGAAGTGCCTGCGATCCTGAAGATGAACGTGTCCGATCCGGGCCGGTTCGCGGACCTCGCGGCCACGAACATGAACTTCCGGATCTCCGACAAGGACGAAGTGCTCCAGCGCCTCGACGTCGGGCAGCGCCTCCGTTTCATCCTGAGCCGGCTGGAGCGCGAAGTGGCGCGCGCCCGCGTCATGGAAGACGTCAAGCGCCAGACCGAGATCAAGATCGAGCAGCATCAGCGCGAGTTCTATCTGCGCCAGCAGCTGCGCGCGATCCAGGCGGAGCTGGGGGAAGCGGATCCGGGCGAGAAGGAGGCCATCGAGATCCTGAAGAAGATCGACGAGGCCAAGCTGCCGGAAAAAGTTGGGCAGGAGGCGCGGCGCGAGACCGAGCGCATGCGGATGTTGTCCCCTGCCAGCAGTGAATATCAGGTCGTCCGGACGTACCTGGACTGGGTCCTCTCGCTACCCTGGAACAAGTCGACCCAGGAGGAGATCGACCTCACGAAGGTCCAGGAAGCGCTCGACTCACGGCACTACGGGCTGGACGAGGCCAAGGAGCGCATCATCGAGTTCCTCGCCGTGCGCAAGCTGCGGGGGGGTGATCCGCACGGCCCGATTCTCTGCTTCGTCGGGCCTCCGGGGACGGGCAAGACATCGCTGGGTGAAGCGATCGGCACCGCCATCGGTCGCGAGTTCTACCGCATCTCGGTCGGGGGTGTTCGTGACGAGGCGGAGATCCGCGGGCACCGTCGCACGTACGTCGGAGCGATGCCGGGACTGCTGATCCAGGCGCTGCGCCGTGTGCAGGTCCGCGATCCCGTCCTGATGATCGACGAGATCGACAAGATGTCCGGTGGCGGCCCGTCAGGCGACCCGACTGCCGCGATGCTCGAGGTGCTGGATCCGTCGCAGAACGATCAGTTCGTCGACCACTACCTGAACCTGCCCTTCGACCTGTCGTCCTGCCTGTTCATCTGCACGGCGAACAATCTCTTCGACATTCCCGCGCCGCTCCGAGATCGCATGGAGATCATCAAGATCGCGGGCTATACCGTCGAGGAAAAAGTCGAGATCGCATGGCGGTACGTGCTGCCGCGCCTCCTCGAGGACCACGGGATCACCGACAAGGACATCCAGTTCACCGACGAGTCGCTCTCATTCATTTCCAGCCGCTATTCCCGCGAAGCCGGTCTGAGAAACTTCGAACGCAACCTCGCCGCGATCATGCGGAAGCGCGCGCGCAGGAAAGCGGAAGGCGAGGAGGGCGCGTGGATCATCGACAACGAGAAGGTGGAAGAAGTGCTCGGCATTCCGCGTTACGCCGTCGAGGAAGCGGAGATGCATCCGGAGGTCGGCGTCGTCACCGGGATGGCGTGGACCGCGACGGGAGGGGACCTCATGGTGATCGAGGCACTGCGCATGCCCGGCAGCGGACGCATGACCGTCACCGGCCAGCTCGGCGACGTGATGCGAGAGTCCGTCGATGCGGCGTATTCGTACGTGCGATCCCGCGCGGCGCAGCTCGGGATCGAGGACAAGGAGTTCAAGGAGATCGACCTCCACATCCACCTTCCCGCCGGCGCGATTCCCAAGGATGGACCGAGCGCGGGGATCTCGCTGACGCTGGCGATCGCCAGCGTACTGAGCGCGCGGCCGGTTCGCCGCGACGTCGCGATGACGGGTGAGGTGACGCTGCGCGGCAAGGTGCTCGAGATCGGCGGCGTGAAGGAGAAGGTGCTCGCCGCCTATCGCGCCGGCATCCGGCAGATCGTGATGCCCAAGGCCAACGAGAAGGACCTGCGCGACGTGCCCGACGAGGTGTGCGAGCACATGGTGTTCACGTTCGCCGAGCGCATGGACGAGGTGCTGCACCTGACGCTGCTGCCGCTCCCGACCCGCGAGATCGCGGACGCACGGTTCAGCGCGCCCCTGGACATGCCGAACCTCCCGGCCGGCGGACCTACGGCAGCAGCTTAGAGATCGTGTAGATCGCCAGGCCGGCGAGCGCGCCGACGAGCGTGCCGTTGATCCGGATGTACTGAAGGTCCCGCCCGATCGCGAGTTCGACGCGCCGCGCGGTCACGTCGGCGTCCCAACCCTCGACGGTGCTGATGATGAACTCGGCGACGTCGTTCTGGTACCGCGTGACGAGGAACGCGACGATGTCGACGATGAGGCCGTCGAGATGACGCACCATGTTGGGG
>JBOHTL010000543.1:0-6477 GCA_050733735.1 Gemmatimonadaceae bacterium | reverse complement strand
ACTCTGAAACTCTGAAACTCTGAAACTCTGAACTCTGAAACACTGAAACGCCCATGACGTTCTTCGCGCTTCTTCAGGCCGCCGAACACGCCCCTGCCGCCGAACATGCTCCCGCTGCCGGCGGCGGACTCGTGAGCCTCCAGGCCAACCTGATCTTCTGGACGCTCATCATCTTCCTGATCCTCCTCTGGATCCTGAAGCGATACGCGTTCCCGGCGGTGCTCGGCGCGGTCGAGGCGCGCGAGAAGAGGCTCTCCGACGCCATCGAGGGCGCCAGACGGGACCGGGAAGAGGCGGCGCGGGTGCTCGAGGAGCATCGGGCGCAGCTCGAGGGCGCGCGCGGCGAGGCGCAGCGTCTCATCGCCGAAGCGCGCGCAATAGCGGAGAAGTCGCGCGCCGAGCTCCTGGAGAAGACGCGTCTGGATCAGCAGGAGATGCTCGAGCGCGCGCGGCGCGACATCGGCATCGAGCGCGACAAGGCGATCGCCGAGCTGCGGCGCGAAGCCGTGGACCTCGCGATCGCGGGCGCCAGCAAGGTCGTCGAGCAGAATCTCGACAGCGACAAGAACCGGCAGCTCGTCGAGACCTTCCTGTCGTCGCTTGCCACCGAGAAGCGTTGATGCGCCAGACGACCATCGCGCGCAATTACGCCGAGGCGCTGCTGGAGCTGGCGAAGCGCGCCAGGGATCTGCGTGGATGGGGCACGCTGATCAACAGCATCGCTGACGCAGTGCAACGCGATCAGACGCTCCGCGCGTTCCTGGAAACGCCGCGCATCGACGCGTCGACGAAGAACGCGGTGCTCCGCAAGGCGCTGGTCGACCGCGCGCCCAGCACTTTCGTGCGCTTCGTCGAGTCGGTGGTCAATCATCGCCGGCAGATGCTGATCCCCGAGATCGCGCAGGAATACATGGATCTCGTGGACGCGGCGGAGAACCGCATGCACGCCAGAGTGACGGTCGCGCGGGAGGCGGACGAGAAGACCCGTCAGGTGATCGCGGATCGCCTCTCACAGGTTTTCAACAAGACGGTCGTCCCTCACCTCACGATCGACAACCGGATTCTCGGAGGCCTGGTCGTGCGCGTGGGCGATACCGTGATGGACGGTTCGGTGCGACGGAAGCTCGGCGCGCTGCGCGCGAGAATGCTCGCCCGGTAACGGAACGTTCCGCGCCCTTGCGCCCCTGAGTGCAGGGATGCAAGCTGATGCGTCCCACCGTACTAGCCGAAATTGGTCCTTTCGCGCAAAAAGCCCCCCCTGACCCGCGAGGCGATGAGCGAGACGCAGCTGCAAAGTCCCGATGCCACGCCTCCCATGGAAGGCGGCAAGTACGTGTACTGCATCATCCGCAACGACCGCCTGAAAGAGTTCGGCGGGATCGGCATCGGCGGAAGCCAGCGCGTATACACGGTGCATCACAACGACCTTGCGGCCGTGGTGAGCGACACGCCGATCGTGATCTACGATCCCACGCGCGAGAACGTGCTGGCGCACGAGTTCGTGAACGAGACGGTGATGAAGGAGCACACCGTGATTCCGATGTCGTTCGGCACGGTGTTCCGCTCGGAGGAAGACGTCACCGAGCTGCTGCGGTCCACGTATCACGCCTTCAGCGAAGTGCTCGACAAGATGCAGGACAAGATCGAGTTCGGTCTGAAGGTGCTCTGGGATCGCGACAAGGTCGTCACGTCGCTGGAGCAGGACAACGAAGAGATCCGTCGCCTGAAGGACGAGATCGGGCGGCACACGAGCACGTCCACGTATTTCGCGCGCATGCAGCTGGGCCGGCTCGTCGAGGCCTCGCTGGAGGAGACCAGCCAGCGGTTCGTGGCCGACATCCACGAGTTCCTGAAGTCGGTCGCGGTCGCGAGCCGCAGCAACAAGCCGATCGGCGACCGCATGATCCTGAACGCCGCCTTTCTGGTGGATCGGGCCCAGGAAACCTCCTTCGACGATCGCGTGAAGGAGATCAGCCGGAAATACGAGGAAATTCTGACGTTCAAATATTCCGGTCCGTGGCCGCCGTATAACTTCGTGAATATCAAACTGAAGCTGGAAAGAGCGGACTGAGGGCATGAGCGTGCTGACGTTTCAACGTTTCAACGTTTCAACGTTTCAACGCTTCAAGGTTTAAACGCTGAAACTCTGAAACGCTCAAGCGTTCTATGGGCCTTCTCTCCAGGATCCTCTTCTTCCCGGTCACCGGCCCCGTCGCCGGGATCAAATGGTCGCTCGGCAAGGTCCAGCAGGTCGTGGAAGAGGAGCTGACCGACGACAGCACGGTCAAGCAGGAGCTCATGGAGCTGCAGATGCGGCTCGAGCTCGGGGAGATCGATGACGCCGAGTACGTGACTCGTGAGGCGGAGCTGATGGCGCGACTGCGCGAGGTGCGCGCCTGGAAGGAACGCCTCGGCAAGCCGGTGGCCGGCGGGCTGGTTCGGGTCTCCAGCGAAGAGAACGACACGGACTCGTGAGTCCAACGGCGGCGACGACGCTCGTTCGCCGTTTGCCGCGCACCACGCTCGTCGTGGGGAAAGGCGGTGTGGGAAAGACCACGGCAGCGGCGGCGCTCGCGCTCGAATCCAGCCGCGCGATCGGCAGAACGCTGGTCGTGACGACCGATCCCGCCCGCGCCCTCCCGACCGTGCTGGATCACCCGGTCGGCGCCGACGCCGCGCCCCTGTCGTACGCCCCGGCGCTCGAGGCGCGCCTGCTGGACGCCGCGGCGCTTCGCGCGCGCTTCATGGAGCGCTGGAGTCGCACGATCGCGCTGATTCTCGATCGCGGCACGTATCTCGACGACGAGGACATCGGCCCGCTCGTGGATACGGCGCTTCCGGGGAGCGACGAGATCTTCGCCGCGCTGGAGCTGGCCGCATTGATCGGCGCGGACGAAGACGCGAGTGCACGCATCATCGTCGATACCGCGCCGACGGGACACACGCTACGGCTGCTGAATCTGCCGGGAACCTTCAGGGCGCTGGTGCGGTTGCTGGACACGATGCAGGGAAAGCATCGCGTGATGGTGCGGGCGCTGGCGCGCGGATATGAACGTGATGAGGCCGACGCCTTTCTCGAGGAGATGTCCCGGCTTGTCGGCGCGCTGGAAGCGGCGCTCGTCGATCCGGAGCGATGCGCAGCGGTCATGATCACGAAACCCGGGACGCTGGTGCAGGAGGAAACGCGGCGATACCTGGATGCGCTCATGGAGCTGCACATCGCCGTGAGCGCAGTCATCTGGAACGGCGTGGATGAGTTCCCCGGCGCGATCGGAAAGGCAAAGCAGTTCATGGTGCCCGTGCTGGATCCGACTCCGGTCGGTCGTGAAGGACTCGAGCGGTGGCTTCTGGAGCTGGCGCCCGCCATAAGCCGGGGAGGCGAGGAGGCGAGGAGGCGAGAACGCCGACAACCGCAACGCAGGAGGCCTCGTCATGCCGCCTCCCCGCCTTCCCGCCTTGCTTCACTTCTGCGGCCCCTCACGATCGTCGCCGGCAAGGGCGGGGTGGGAAAGACGACCGTCGCTGCGGCGCTCGCCCTGCAGTCCGCGCGACATGCTCGCACGCTGGTCGTTTCGACGGATCCGGCGCCGTCACTCGCCGACGCCTTCGCGCAGCCGATCGCCGACGAAGACACCCCCGTCGGCAACACCGACGAGGGGAGGCCGCTCTTCGCGCGACAGATGGACGCGTCGGCGGCATTCGCCCGCTTGCGGGAACGGTACCGCGCGCGCGTCGACGCGCTCTTCGACGGACTCGTGGGCCGGGGAATGGATCTGTCGCACGACCGCGCCATCGTGCGCGATTTGATGGCGCTCGCGCCTCCCGGCGTCGATGAGGTGTATGCGCTCTCGCTCCTGTCCGACGCGCTGTTCGCGCAGAAGTATGAGCGCGTCATCGTCGATCCCGCGCCCACGGGGCACCTGCTCCGGCTGCTCGACATGCCGCGGCTGGCGCTCGCATGGAGTCATCAGCTCATGCGTCTCATGCTCAAGTACAAGGAGATCGGCGGGCTGGGCGAGGCCGCCGCGGACGTTCTCGCCTTTGCACGGGATCTCCGGGCGCTCGAAGCCCTGCTGCACGATCCGGCGCGTGCCGGCGTCGTGATCGTGACGCTCGACGAACGCGTGGTCGCCGCGGAGACGACGCGGCTCGCGAACGAGATCACGGGGCGGGGTATCGCGATCACTGGCATCGTCCTCAACAAATCGTCGGGAGCCGCTACCTTCCCACTGCCCGACATACCGGTGCAGCTTGGGGCGCCGGTGTCGCAAAGGCTCGTGGGGACGAGCGCGCTGGCTCGATGGTCAACAGTGTGGACGTGAATGCCGAATGAGTTCGTGATCTACGCCTACGGGCTCGTGGCCCAGGGATACGACGGAAGCCGGCTGCCGGATGGCCTCGATGACGCCCCGGTCGAAGTGCTGCAGGCGTCTTCGTGCGGCGTGCTCGCCTCGCGCCTGCCGAAGAATGCGTACTCGCCGGAAGCCATCGAACAGTCCAGCGGCGACGTCAGCTGGCTGAGCCCGCGCGCGATGGCGCACGATCGCGTGCTCACCTGGGCGCAGGAGCATGGCGGCGTGGTGCCGCTGCCGATGTTCACGCTCTTCGGCAGCGACGGGGCGCTCGTGAAATCGATGGACGATCGCGCGCCAGATATCGCCCGCGTCTTCCGGAAGGTGGCGGGCGCCGACGAGTTCGGGCTCCGGATCCACAGGAGAGACGAGCAGCTGCTGTCGCGCATCGACGAGCTGGATTCCGACATCGCCGGCCTGCGCACGGAAGCATCGAGCGCGCCTCCCGGCCAGCGGTATCTGCTCGAGCGCAAGATCGACGAGCGCGCCAGAGGCTCCATGCGCGCGGCGAGCCAGCGGATCGCCCGGGAGATCTTCGAGTCTCTGCGCGGCGCCGCGCGCGATGCCGTGGCGCGTCCCCTGACACCCGACGCCAGCCGCACCGACGTCACGCTCGTGCTCAACGCCGCATTCCTGGTGGATCGCGCGTCGGTCACGGACTTCCGCGCCGCCGTCGGCACACACATGCAGAATCAGGAGCCGCGCGGTCTCGTCTTCGACTTCACGGGCCCGTGGCCTCCCTACAACTTCGTCGCCGAAGCGGTCTCCGGCGACCGCCGCACGGCTCGGACATGACGCCAGGCGGGAGAGTCGCGGGACCTGGGCAAGCAGACGATCTCGAGATATACGAGGAGGACCAGCTGGTCCTCAGTGATCTCATCAATCGAGTGCTCGACAAGGGCGTGGTCATTTCCGCCCATGTCACGATCTCCATAGCGGACATCGATCTCATCCAGCTCGACCTGCGTCTTCTCATCTCCTCGTTCGCGACGCTGATGACGCGAACCGATCGAACGCGACGTGCCGACCTATCTATACGGGCTGATTCTCAGCCATAACGCCACGCGCATCGGCGACGGAAGTGACGAAAGGACGACCGGCATCGAAGGTGGTCGTCTGCGCGCCATTGCCTGCGGTCCGCTGGCGGCGCTGGTGAGCGACGTGGAGCGCGTCCCGTCACGGTCCAGTCTCGACGATATTCGCGCGCACGATGCCGCGCTGCGCGCCGTGGTTGGCGCGGGAGTCACGGTGATCGCGTCTCGCTTCGGCCAGATCTTCGCCGACGATGCCGACGCCTGCCGAGGCATCGCACCCCATGTATCGCGCGTCGAGAGGTTGCTCCGCGAGCACGACGGCTGCGTCGAGATGCGCGTGTTGCTGGCGCACGCCGGTGGCGATTCCGAGCCAGCAACCACGGAGACGGTTGCCGCGGAGTCCGAATTTGCCCCCGGCCGGGCCTATCTGGAGCAGCTCAGGGCCCGCGCGGCGCCGGCCGCCGAGCGTGTGCCGCGCATTTCGCTGGCAGGGGCATTGGGGCCAATGGTGCGGCGTGAGCGGGTGGAGTTGCTCCCGAACGATGCTGGCGTCGTCGTCTCCCACCTGATACCGCGGGACCAGGAATCCGCGTACCGGGCGGCGGTCGCCGAGCTGCCGGCGCTGGGCGGCGCGAGGGTCATAGGCCCTCTGCCCCTGTATGGGTTCTCCGATGAGTGACGCAGACGAGCTCGAGCTTCAGATCACCGAGCTGGCCAGACAGCTCCCGGATCGCATTAACGCTGAGCCTGCTTCGGCCGCTCAGGAGCTGGGCAGACTCGTCTTGACCTTGGTCGAGGTAATCCGTAAGGTCTTGGAGCATCAAGCGGTACGGCGCATGGACAGCGGCAGCCTGTCGCCGGAAGAGGTCGAACGGCTGGGGCTCGCCCTGTTGCGACTGAGTGAACGGATGGATGAGCTGAAGACCGCGTTCGGCTTGCGCGACCAGGATCTCGACATCGATTTGGGCCCACTCGGCCGGCTACGTTAGCGCAGGCCTAAACTGAGGACGCGCACCAATTGCCTGAGCTAGCCAACCCCACTCGCACGCACGGTCTTGTCGACATTCTGGATCGCGTGCTCGACAAGGGAC
>JBOHTL010000542.1:0-8348 GCA_050733735.1 Gemmatimonadaceae bacterium | reverse complement strand
CCCTTGCCCTGCGTGAACTCGGTGCGGCCGCCGTACGGAGCCACTGTGCGAGCTACTTCGCGCGCTTCCGCTTCATCTTCCCGGCGCGTTTCTTTTGCGGCGCAGCCGTTGGGTCGTGATTCAGAGCTGCCGCGATCAGGTCGGTCACCGAGACCGTGCGGTTCTTGGCGGGGATGTTCTTCTTGACCTTCTCGTACGCCGTATGATGCTTCTTGTCATCCATCGCCTTGCGCAGGTCCTTCCAGTCGCTCTTGTCGATCGGCACGTCGAGATGAATGCGGTACACGAGCCGTGGAGCTTTCATCCGCGTGCCGTCATAGCGGTAATCCTTGATCAGCTCATGGTCGACGTCCGGCGGTGAGCCAAGTACCGTCGATGGCGCCGCGACGGGCAGCGGTTGCGCGGCAGAGGAGAGGAGTGGAAGTCCCAGCGACCGCTTGATCACGGCTTTCACGACATCCGACTGTTTGGCCTGCGGGATGTTGCGGAGCGCGATGTCGTAAGCCTCCTGCGCGTTTTCGTGCGCAATCGCCGTCTCGAGCAGCGGCCAGTCGACGGGGTTTGTGATCTCGACGTCGAGATGTACTCGGTATATGAGCCACGGTTTGGCTTTCGTCTTCTTCGTGCCGGGTCCGGGCACGCGATAGTCCTGCACCAGCTCATTGTCCACGTCGGGGGGCGAACCGAGCATCGTCATGAGAGGTCTCCGTAGCCGGGGATGGCGGTGGACCAGCGCGGGCGGGAGTAGCGCTGAGAAAGTACGCGTCGGATTCGACTCTGCCAGTCCCGCGCTCTGGCGCGCGCGCTCTCTTTCCATATGGTAGTGCTCATGCAGGACATCGCGGTGCGATTCTCCGGCGAACTGGGTGCTGCTCTGGCGGGCAGGTATCGCATCATCGAGCCGATCGGCGTCGGCGGGATGGCGTTTGTCTATCGCGCCCGCGACCTGCGGCACGACCGCGACGTCGCCCTCAAGGTCATGCGCCCCGAGATCGCCAGCGCCGTTGGAGCGCAGCGGTTCCTGAGAGAGATCTCCATCGCGGCCAAGCTGGCGCATCCGAACATCGTGCCGCTCCACGACTCGGGAGAGGCGGGAGAGCATCTCTTCTATGTCATGCCTTTCATCGATGGACGCTCCCTGGCCGCCCGCCTCCTGGACCAGCCACCGCTCTCCGTCGACGAAGCGCTGCGCATCGCGCTGGATGTCGCCGACGCGCTCGTGTACGCGCACGCGCGTGGCATCGTGCATCGCGACATCAAGCCGGACAACGTGCTGCTCGAGTCGGGACGCGCGCTCGTCGCCGATTTCGGGATAGCGAAGGCCATCGCGGCGGCGGGGAGCGGCGACACGCTGACCACCGCGCGCGTGGTCATGGGAACGCCGCGCTACATGAGTCCAGAGCAGAGGTCGGCGGGCACCACGATCGACGAGCGCTCCGACCAGTACTCGCTGGCGCTCGTGCTGCGCGAGATGCTGGGCGGCGCCGAACCGGATTGGCTGTCCCCCATCCTCGCCAGCGCGCTGGAGCCGGAGCCCTCACGTCGATTTCCGAGCGTGACGAAGTTCGCCGAGGCGCTGCGGCACGCAGCGGCGTCCGGCGCCGAGCGCCATTTGCCTGGGAAGGTCACCACGGCCGCACTCGTCGTTGGTGCGATCGCGGTCGCCGCGGCGCTGGTGACGGTCGCGATCACGCGGAACGAGACACCGGGAGGTTCAGCGTCGTCTGACGGCATTGGACGGATTGTCGTCGCCCCGCTCGACAATCGAACGGGCGATCCCGCCCTCGACGTCGTGGGTCTCATGGCGGGA
Source organism: Gemmatimonadaceae bacterium (assembly GCA_050733735.1). Classification (GTDB taxonomy): domain Bacteria; phylum Gemmatimonadota; class Gemmatimonadetes; order Gemmatimonadales; family Gemmatimonadaceae; genus DASPMP01. The sequence continues at coordinate 6,538 of JBOHTL010000542.1, read as the reverse complement.
GACTGGATCACCGAAGGGCTGCAGCGGACCGGGGTGCTCGAGGTCGTCCCCACCGTGAGCGCGGTGGAGGCGAACGACTTCGCGCGGAGCGATACCCCCATGAGCCGCGAACCACTGCGCTGGCTCGCGACGGAAACCGGCTCGGAGACCGTCGTCGGGGGCGCGTTCTACCGGCGGGGCGACAGTCTGCTCTTCCGGGTCAGCGTGGCGGACCGGGAGGGATCGCGTCTCGCCACCACGCTCACCGACGTCGCCGCGCCGCTGTCCGATCCCATCCGCGGCGTGGAGGAGCTGCGCAACCGGATCATGGGATGGCTGTCGGTTCGGGGCGACGAGCGGCTTCCGGCGGCCGCACTGACAGAACGTCCGCCCACGTACGAATCGTATCGCGCGTTCTCCGAGGGACTGGCGCGCTACATCGCGGTGGACAACGCAGGCGCGCTGCCTCTCTTCGAGCGCGCCTTCGCGCAGGACACCAGCTTCACGTCGGCGCTCCTGTATGCGTCGCTCTCGCTCACCAACCTTGGGCACTACGCGCGCGCCGACTCGCTGCTGCGGCGCCTCGAGCCGCGGCGTTCGGCGATGAGCGAGTACCATCGCGCGTGGCTGGACTATCGGCAGGCGTTCGTGCGCGGCGACAGAACAGCGGCGCTCTCGGCGATCCGGAACGCGGCGCGGCAGGCGCCGGAATCCAAAGCGGCGTACAACCATGCCGTCGAGGCTTTCCAAACCGGACACGTCGCCGAGGCCCGGCGCGCCATCGAGGCGCTGTCGCCGGACCGCGGCGCGATGCGCGGCTTCGCGCCGTACTGGACGATTTACGGCGCCATCCTGCACGCAGTGGGCGACTTCGACGCCGAGCGCGGCGCGGGAACCTCGGCCGTGGAACGATACGGCGATCGCCTGTGGCAGTACGCGCCGCTGGTGCGCGCTCTCGCCGCGAGGAACGACGTCGATTCCGTGGCCGGCGTGCTGCGGACTGCTTCGCGTCTTCCGGCGGACCCGATCGGTCTGGACTACGCGGATCTCCTCATCGAGGCGGCAGAAGAACTTCGCGCGCACGGGAGTGTGGAGGCCTCACGCCGAGTCATGGAGGACGCGCTCGTATGGCTGCGCGCCAACGGTGGCGCGCGATCCCAGTGGCGCATCGCACAGCTGAGCTACGGTCTTGGACACAGGCATAACGCGTCGGTGGTGGTGAGACGCCTCCGCGCGGCGAATGCGGCGAGCGTCGAGTACAGGGGAATGCACGGTGTCCTCCTCGCGCGCGAGGGCCGCCATCCGGAAGCGCAAGCGCTGTCGGACACACTGGCGTTGCAGCGCGAGCGGTACGACTTCGGTCTCGCGAGCTACTATCGCGCGCGGATCGCAGCGGCATCAGGCGACCAGGGGGAAGCCATCGCACGCCTGCGCGAGTCGTTCGCGCAGGGACGACCCTATCATCTGTGGCTGCATCGCGACGCGGATCTCGCGACGTTGCGTGGTAACCCAGACTGGGATGAGCTGGTCCGCGGCCGCCAGTGACATCGCGTGCGCGTCCTCGCGCATTCAGCCCGGGTCAGCCACGTTTCCAGTCCACAAGGACCGGACGAGGATAGCAACATGGCCGAAAGCGTCTACAAAGTGATCGAGCTCGTTGGCACCAGCACCGAGTCGTGGGAGAAGGCGGCGTCCGCCGCGGTCAAGCGCGCGTCGCAAACGCTGCGCGACCTGCGGGTCGCCGAGGTGAAGATGCTCGACCTGGTGATCACCGACGGCAAGGTCGAAGCCTATCGGGCCAAGCTGAGCGTCTCGTTCAAGTACGAGGACAAGTAGCGGAGATAGTGCGGTTGCACAGACCGAATCGCCGCGAGTTCCTGACGTCGATGGTGGCGATGCCGCTGCTGCCGCGGCTCGTCGCCCCTGGACGAAAACGGAAGGAGCATGTCGTTGTCGTCGGGGCGGGCGCATTCGGCGGCTGGACCGCGCTCTCCCTGCTGCGCAGTGGATACCGTGTCACGCTCGTCGACGCATGGGGCGCCGGGAACGCGCGCGCGTCGTCCGGGGGCGAGACGCGCGTCATCCGCGCTGTGTACGGCGGCGACCCGGTATACATCCGGATGGCGCAGCGCGCGCTGGAGCTCTGGCGCGACGCGGAGCGCGGCTGGGGACGCAAGGTGTTTCACGAGGTCGGCGCGCTCTGGATGTTCGCGGGCGACGACGCCTTCGCTCGCCGCTCAGCGGAGCCGATGCGCGCCGTCGGACTTCCGCTGGAGGAATGGACGCGAGCCGAGGCGGCGCGCCGTTATCCCCAGATGAGCTTCGCCGACGTTCGCTCGGTGTTCTTCGAGCCGCGGGCCGGCTATCTGCTCGCGCGGCAGGCTTGTGAGCTGGTGCGCGAGACGATCGTCGCGGAAAAAGGAGAGTATCGCGTCGCGCAGGCTCGTCCGGCTGACACGCAGGGCCGCCGACTCGCCGCGATTTCTCTTGCCGGCAACGCGCCGGTGCGGGGAGATCAGTTCGTGTTCGCGTGCGGCCCATGGATGCACGACATGTTTCCTGACGTGATCGGCCGTCGCATCGTGGCCACGCGCCAGGAAGTGTTCTTCTTCGGGACTCCCGCCGGAAGCACGCGGTACGACGCGCTGCCTGCGTGGGTCCACATGGGCGACCGCGTGGTCTACGGCGTTCCCGGCAACGAGCGTCGCGGGCTCAAGATCGCCGACGACACCGCGGGTGCCGAGGTCGATCCGACGACGCAGGCACGGGTGCCGAGCGTGGAAGGGCTGACGCGCGCGCGAGCGATCCTGGCTGAACGGTTTCCAGACCTCGCCGGCGCACCGCTGCTCGAGGCGCGCGTCTGCCAATACGAAGCGTCGAGCGACGGCAACTTTCTCGTCGATCGCCATCCGAGGTTCGACAACGTCTGGCTGGCGGGCGGCGGCTCAGGGCACGGCTTCAAGATGGGGCCCGCGCTCGGCGAGCACGTTGCGGCGCTGGTGCAGGGAGGTACGCGGCCGGAGCCTCTGTTCTCGTATTCGGCAAAGCGTTGAGCTCCGCGCAAGCGTGGCTGATCAGCCGAGCGCCTCGTCGAACAGAGCTGGGAAGTCGATTTCCATGAGGATCTCGCTTCCCGCCGGCTGCCAGGATATCCGCCTGCTGAACACTTCACCAGGATCGTCGAGACCGCGGAAGCGAGAGACAATCCGCGCCACGGGATTCACGACCCAGTATTCAGGCACTCCGTTTCCCAGGTAGAGCTCGCGTTTTGTGTGGTAGTCGAACAACGGGTTGCCTGGCGATTCCACCTCGATAGCAAGCAGCAGATCGGACAATGCGAACGGGTACGGAGGGTGTTGCCCGTCGACCAGTCGCACCGCGAAGACGTCCGGCTGAACGCGGTTCCGCGTGCGATCGGGCTTACGGACGTCGGCGGGGGAGTACAGCGCGCGAGCAATCGCGGTCGGGCGGAGGTACTCGTAGAGCCGCCGATAAAACGCACCCGCGACCAGCTGGTGCACCATCGACGGAGCTGGCGTCACGTGCAGCGCGCCGTCGATGAGCTCGTAGCGCTGCCCGTCGTCCGGCAAGGCGTCGAGCATTTCCACTGTCCACGCGCGCGCGGCTGGCATTCGCATAATGTGCTCGGCTCGGCGGTGAGGGTGCAACACATACCGTCAAGCTGGTACGGCCGGGCCGATGAGCGTCACCGAAACGTTGCGCGTGCAACCTCGGCCTTCTTGACAAACCGTCCCCACAGATCGCAATAGAAAAGCGGCGACGCGGCCAGCTGCAGCATTCAAGCAGTTCAACGCGGGTCCTTCACGGGGTTCCCATGCTCGGTCTGGCCAGGTCGGTTCTCGCCGTCGCTCCGCTTTTGGCATCTCTTCTACTCACCACTCCGGCGCTCGCGCAGCCGCAGGGCAGGATCAGCGGGACGGTGCGCGACGCGACAGGCGCGCCGATCGGGTCGGCCAGAGTCGCCGCCACCAACGCTGTCACGGGGACGACCAGAACCGCCGTCACCGACGCGAATGGCTCCTATGCCATCGCCCAGCTGGCCCCCGGCGCCTATGCGGTCTCGGCGTCCCAGTTCGGTTATCGCCGGACCGTGCGCGCCGACGTCCGCGTGTCCGGCGAGACCACGGTCGATCTCGTGCTCGAGCTGCTCCCCCTGCAGGCCGTCACCGTCACCGCCACGTTGCGCGAGCAGGAACTTGCCGACGTCCCATTCTCCATTGCCGCCCCCACGGCGAGCATGCTGCGGGACCGCGGAGCGGAGAACATCGAGGCCATCGCGGTGAACGTCGCCGGGTTCTCGGTGCAGAACCTGGGTCCGGGACAGAGCCAGGTGGCGATGCGAGGGACGTCTTCCGGCCAGATTGCCCGCGACCAGCCCGGCGTCAAGGAGCAGGTCGGCGCCTATCTCGACGACTCACCTATCTCGCTCTCGCTCTTCACGCCCGATCTCGACCTGTTCGACGTCTCCCGTGTCGAAGTGCTGCGCGGTCCACAGGGCACGCTTTTCGGCGCTGGCTCGCTCTCGGGGACGGTCCGCTACATCACCAACCAGCCCGAGCTCGGAGTACGCAGCACCTTCGGCGAGCTTGGCGCACACGCCATCGGTGATGGTGGGGCGGGCGGCAGCTTCAAGATCGGCACCAACGTCCCGCTCGGAGAGCGCGCCGCTGCCCGGGTGGCCGTCTATCAGAATCTCATCGGCGGGTACATGGACGCCGTGCAGCCCGACCTGTCCGTGGACCGCAACGTCAACAGCGGCGAGCGAACGGGCGCGCGGGCGGCGGTGCTCTTCGCGCCGAACGCCCGATTCACCATCACGCCGCGCGTCATCGCGCAGCGCGTCCAGACGGACGGATGGAACCGGCACGACGCGTTCAACATCCTGGCGAACCCGTTCACGACGTCACGTCCCGACGTCACGCTGGGACCGCGACAGCTCTTCACCCAGATAGAGGAGCCCTTCACCGACGACTTCGTGATGGGCGACGTGAACCTCCGCTACGACTTCGGCCCGGCGGCGCTCACGTCCATCACGTCGTACACCTATCGCGACATCCTCGTGGTCCGCGACGCCGGCGCGCTGACATCGAGCATCACGGGCGGCTCCATCGGCCTGGCGGAAGAGGTGTACACGCTCAACGCGCCGCTCAACGACGCCACGGTCAGTAAGGTGCTGACGCAGGAGGTTCGCCTCGCCGGCGATATCGCGCAGGGCCGGCTGCGCTGGCTCGGCGGTGGCTTCTACAGCACCAACGACCGCGAGTACCATCAGCGGCTCCTGGTCTCGGGGTTCGAGGCCGCAACGGGAATCGCGACCGAGGGGCTGCGCGCGCCGCGCGATGTGCTGTTCTACTCCGACCTCGCATATGATCTGAGGCAGGGGGCGGTGTTCGGCGAGGCGACGGTGAGCGTGACCCCGCGGTTCGACCTCACCGGCGGTCTGCGGTATTACAACTTCAGCGAGGATCGCGAGCAGGTCTTCGACGGCATCTTCGCCCACGACAACACCGGCACGGCCATCGTTTCGCAGCCCGGGTCGACGAATGCCAGCGGCTTCGCGCCGCGCTTCATCGCGAGCTTCCGGCCGACCGACAATCTCACCCTCAACGCGCTGGCGTCGCGGGGATTCCGGCTCGGCGGCATCAACGATCCGCTGAACGTGCCGCTGTGCACGCCGCAGGATCTGCAGACGTTCAGCGGTCGCGACACGTGGGAAGACGAGACCGCGTGGAACTACGAGGCGGGAATGAAGTCGCAGTGGATGGGCGGCCGCGCGTCACTGAACATCTCGGCCTTCTATATGGACATCCGGGATCTGCAGCTGACGGTGACGGCGGGATCCTGCTCGTCACGGCTCATCTTCAACGTGCCGAAGGCGGTGAGCCAGGGCGCGGAGATCGAGCTGGCTGTCGCGCCGACGCCGTTCTTCGATGCCGCCCTGTCACTGAGTCTCAACGACGCTGAGCTGAAATCCACGGTGACGACCACGGACGGGGCGGGGAACACCACCGTGCTCGCCGGGATCGAGGAAGGGAACCGGTTGCCGAGCGTGCCGCGTGTGCAGGTCGCCGGGGCGGCGACGCTGCGCCGGCCATGGCGCGCCGCGGGCGCGGGGACGAACGCGTTCGTCACGGTGTCCGCGCAGCACGTGGGCTCGCGGTTCACCCAGATCGAGGATCTGACGCCGGGCATCGGGACCGTGAACATCAACTCGTTCGCGCCGAACACCATCGGCGGGCCGCTGACGCAAAACACTTTCACCTTCGACCCGATCCTGCCGTCGTACACGCTGGCGAACCTGCGGTTCGGCGTGAACCGCGGGAACTGGGAGACGGCACTTTTCGTCAACAACATCACCGACGAACGCGCGCTGCTCTCGCTCGATCGCGAGCGCGGTCTTCGCGCGCGTGTGGGATACCTGACGAATCAGCCGCGGACGTATGGAGTGACGCTGAGGTTCGAGTACTGAGGCTGAACAGCGTTCTCGGCCGGCGGACGCGGGGCCGAGCCATCTGAGGTTGTCTGTCAAGTCGAGATC
>JBOHTL010000541.1:0-5673 GCA_050733735.1 Gemmatimonadaceae bacterium | reverse complement strand
GTACGACGCGTAGAAGGTCGGACGCGGGTCGGACGCGAGACTCCGCTCGCGCACGTCGCCGACGATGCCGACGATGGTGAAGGGCGTCATGTTGCCGTCCATGTTGCCGAACTGAATCACCTTCCCGATCGCGTCGCCGGCCGGCCACCGCGTCTTCGCCAATGTCTCGCTGATCAGCGCCACGTGCGGCGCCGTGGCGACGTCGCGCGAGTCGAACAGTCGTCCACCGACGAGCGGAATGCCGATGGCTTCGAAGTAGCCCGGGCCGGCAACACGGTACTCGGCGAAGCCGGTTCGCTCGGGATTGCGCGCGAGCTCCTGAAAACCCCGCAAGTCCAGCGTCTCGTTCAGGTCGCGGAGGATGAGGAAGGTGCCGTTGCTGATGCCACCGGGATCCAGGGGCACATTGGTGATCCCCCCTGCATGGCGCACGCCGGGGAGCGCCCGGAACTTCGCGAGCGCGTCGTCGTGCAGCCGCGCGATTTCCGCCGCCGGTCCACCGACGGTGACGTCGATGACCACCCGTTGCTCCATATCGAATCCCGGATCGACGCGCAGCAGCTGTATGAAGCTGCGAGCGAACAGTCCGGCCGCGACGAGGAGGACCACGGCCATCGCCACCTGACCGACGACCAGCGTGCGACGCACCCGCTCGCTCGACCGCGTCCCGCCCTGGGTGCGCTGCGACTCCGACAGGCCTTCCCGCAGCGGCCCGCGGGTGCTGCGCCACGCGGTGATCATCCCCATGACGACGGCGGCGGCCACCGACAGCGCCACGGCGAAGGCCAGTACGACGCCATCGACGCGCACTTCGCTCATGCGCGGCAGATTGTCCGGCTGGAGCAGCAGCAGAAGCTTCACGCCGGCAAAGGCGACGGCGACTCCGGCGACGGCGGCCGCGACGGCGAGCATGAGCGACTCCGCGAGACACTGCTGCACGATGCGCGCGCGGCTGGCGCCCAGCGCGGAACGGAGCGCGAGCTCGGTCTGCCGGGTCGTCATGCGCGCGACCAGCAGGTTGACCACGTTGGCGCATGCGATCAGCAGCAACAGGGCGGACCCGGCGAGCAGCATGAACAGCGTCGCCTTGGTGTTGCCCACGATCTGCTCCTGCAGCGGCACCAGCGCGACGTCGCTCATGCTGGTGCGATCGCCGTGCTCCTGTTTCATCTGCCGCGCGATGTCACTCACGTCGCGCCGCGCTTGCGCGAGGGAGATGCCGTCCGCGAGGCGTGCGATGACCTGGAAGTTGTGCGCGGTGCGGCTCTCGAACTTGTGTCCCGTCTCGCGGGCCACCCAGAGCTCGGCCCCCGTGGGATACTGCAACTCCGGCGGCATGACGCCGATGACCGTCAGCACTTCATTGTCGATGATGATCTTCTCGCCCAGCACCGACGGCATGCCGCCGAGAGTGCGTTGCCAGAACCCGTGACTCACGAGCACCGCGAGACTGCCGTTCTCCCGCAGCTCCTCGGGCGCGAAGAGACGACCCATGACCGGGCGCACGCCCATCACGTCGAAGAAGTCGCGCATCACCACGGCGACGCGGCCGCGAACCGGCTCGGAGATGCCGCTGATGGAGAGTTGCGAGGCCGGCGTCATCTCGGCGATCGCGGCGAAGCTCCGGGCTCGGGCGCGCAGGTCGTCGAAATTGGGATCGGAGAACTGTCCCTGGCTGCCACGTTCGCTCACCTGCCATACCTGAACGATGCGCTCCGGAGCGGGATAAGGCAGCGGCTTCAGCACCACGCCGCGCACGACGCTGAAAATTGCCGTCGTCGCGCCAATCCCCAGCGCCAGCGTGATCGTCGCAACGGCGAAGAAGGCCGGCGCGCGCACGAGCTGCCGGGCCCCGAAGCGCAGATCCTGGGTCCATCCGTCCCACCATTCGTGCATCCGCATGCGTCGCATGTGAGGTTCCTCGATGGTTTTGCAGTAGTGGCGCAGATCGTCGGCGTCGCCGAATCGCCGCAGCGCCTCCGCGCGCGCGTCCTCCGGCTTCATTCCCAGCGCGACGAGCTCCGCGACCCGTTGTTCGATATGGAACTGCACTTCCTCGTCGAGCTCGCGCGCGAGGCGCTCGGAGCTGGACGGCAGTCGCAGCGCGCGCCGGATGCCGGGCGGAAACGGCGACATCAGCCGGTTTCCAGCACGCGGAACACGGCGGCCGCGTAGCGTCGCCACGTAGCGGCGTCCGATTTCAGCATCTGCTTGCCGCGCGCCGTGATGGAGTAGTACCGGGCGCGCCGGTTGTTCTCCGACAGACCCCATTCGGCGGCAATGCTCCCTTCCTGCTCCAGGCGGTGCAGCGCCTTGTACAGGGCCGCGTCGACGATCGCCAGCTCGTTGCGCGTGCGTTCCTCGATCCAGCGCGCGATGCCGTATCCGTGCATCGGTACCCAGGAGAGCGTCTTGAGCACGAGCACATCGAGCGTGCCGTGCAACAGGTCGTTGGCATCGCGCAGCATCGGTCTTCCCCAAACCAGGTTAGTGGACAGCATGTTACGTTCGCCGCGTCCTGTCAACCCGGTTCAACCCTGCTGGAGTCCGTGCTGTCTCATCAGAAACCATTCGGGAGCGAAGATGCGGGGTGTGAGCACGATGGAACTCCGGAACGCGGCGCGCAGCCTGGCGCGCTCGCCGGGCATGACGTTCTGCGCCGTCCTGTGTCTCTCGCTCGGCATCGGGGCGACGACCGCGATCGCCAGCGCCCTGAGCCGCGCGCTGCTCCAGCCGCTTCCCTTCCGCGAACCCGAGCGCCTCGTCGCCGTACATCGGATCACGCCGCAGTCGGGACCGGACGGCAGCTGGTCGCAGTCGGCACCGAACTACGTCGACCTCGCGCGCGAATCCGAGACCATCGAGAGTCTCGCCGCCATCACCTGGGGAACAGCGATCCTCAACCTGCCGAACGACGCCATCCAGGCGAGCCAGCACTACGTAACGGGTAACTTTTTTCAGACGCTTGGAATCCGCGCGTTTCTCGGCCGGTTGATTCTGCCGGACGACGACCGGCTCGACGCGCCGGACGTTGCCGTCCTGAGTTACGAGTTCTGGCGCAACCGCCTCGGCGGCGATCCCGCGATCGTCGGGCGCTCGATTCCGATCGACGGCGCGCGGACGACGATCGTCGGCATCACGCCTCCCGACTTTCGCATCCCGCATGGCGGCAACGTGCTCAGCGCGGACGTCTGGATGCCCGTGCGATTCTCACCCGCGCGGCTGCAGCAGCGACGGAGCAATTTCCTGCTGACATTCGGCAGACTCGCGCCGGGAGCCACCGTGCAGTCCGCGGAGACGGAGATGCGGCGGCTGTTCGCCAATCTCGTCGCGACGTATCCCGACCTGTCGGGCGAGAACGTGCGCGTGGCGCCGCTGCATTCCGAGAGCATGCAGTCGGTGCGAAAGCCCCTGCTCCTGGTGTTCGGCGCCGTGTTTCTCGTGCTGCTCATCGCGGCAACCAATGTGGCAGCGCTGCTGCTGGCGCGCGGCGTTCATCGCCAGCGTGAGACGGCGGTCCGGGCGGCGCTCGGCGCCTCCCGATGGGACACGCTTCGTCCGGCGCTGGTCGAGAGCGCGCTGCTCACCGCGGTCAGCCTGTTGGCGGGATTCGCGCTCGGCGCCGCTGGCGTAAAGACGATCGGCTTGCTCGCGGTGGAGCGGATGCCGCAGCTCGTCGGGCTCGGACTCGACTGGCGTGTGCTGGCCTTCGGGATGGCGCTCGCGCTCGTCGTGGCACTCCTGTGCGGCGCCGCACCGGCGTGGCGCGCGTCCGCGGTCGATCCGCAGGACGCGCTGCGCGGTGGCCGAGGGGGAGGAACCGGACGCGAACACCATCGCACATTGCGTTCGCTGGTCGTCGTGGAGATCGCGCTGTCGCTCGTGCTGCTCATCGGCGCCGGCCTGGTGCTCAAGGCCGTCGCGACACTCCTGGGGTACGACCCCGGATTCGACGCGTCGCGGATGGTGACGATGCGGATCACGACGTCGGCGACCCGCTACCCGAACCAGACCGCCGTTCGCGAATTCGTCGAGCCCTCGATCGCGGCAATCCGTGCCATTCCGGGCGTCGAAGCCGCGGCTGCCATCAGTGCCGTTCCCTATGTGACATGGGGGAACAACACGAACACACGATACGAGGGAATGCCGAAGAACGATCCGTCGCGACTCCCCATCGTGGAAATGCGGCGGGTGACGCCGGAGTTCTTCCGGGTCACGGAACAGAGGCTGCTCGCCGGCCGCGTGCTGCAACCGACAGACGATGAGCGAGCGGAAGCGCCTCCCGTGGTCGTCGTGAACGAGGCGCTTGTGAAGCGCGACTTCCCCAACGGAAATGCCGTCGGCGCCCGCTTTCATCTCAGCGACAACACCTCTGCGACGATCGTTGGCGTGGTGAGCGACATCCGGAACTTCGGCCCGGTCGAGAATCCGAGACCGGAGATGTACTGGACCTACCGCCAGACGGCGCCCGGGGCGAGCACGGTGCAACTGCTGCTACGCGTGAGCCGTGGTGATCCACTCGCCATCGTACCAGCAGCCCGGTCGGCGGTGCGCGGCATCGATCCAACGGCGGCAGTCGCAAGCGTGCGGGCGATGGACGACGTGATCACCGACAGTCTCGGCCGGCCGCGGTTCTATCTGAGTCTGTTGGGTACGTTCGCCGCGATCGCATTGATTCTCGCCGTCGCGGGACTGTACGGCGTGCTGAGCTACGCGGTGGCGCAGCGCGCGCGGGAGATCGGCATCCGCGCGGCACTGGGATCGACGCCGTCGGCGCTCACGCGGCTCTTCGCGGTCGAGGGGTTGCGACTCGTCATCGTCGGCGTGGTCGCTGGAATGATCGGCGGCATCGTGGTGACCCGGTTGATGGAGTCGATGCTGTACGGCGTTTCACCGCTGGATGCGCGCACCTGGGTGTTCGCGGCGGTCGCGATGATCGCTGCCGCGATGCTCGCCGCGTTCATTCCCGCGCGGCGCGCGGCGCGAGTCGATCCCATCGTGGCGATCCAGGTGGAATGACCTAGCGCGTCCCGGTTCGCGCTGTGCGCACGGCCCGAACCACGCGGGCCGCGAGCGAGTCCTGCGCCGCGAAGCTGGCGTCGATCTGGTAGTCGATCTGGTCGGCCCAGACCGGCGCGTCGGGATCGGCGCTCGTCACACGGACCAGTGCTCGCGCGCGCTGGCCGGCGCGCTGGACCGTGGTCTCGACGACGACCGAGGAATCGGACGCCGCCGTCGATGTCCGCGTGACCTGAAAACCTTCCCGCGTGAGCGCCGCTTCGATGGCCGCCGACATCGCGGACGCGGGCCCTGCGCTCTCGGCGCCAATGGGCACCACCGGCAGGACGCGAATCACGGTCGCTGCTGTCGCGGTCGCGACGCCTGTGGTGGGCGGCGCGGCCGCCGGTGAGTCGGGCCAGAGCGACCAGATCACGAGCCCTCCCACGACGGTCGTCGCGAGCAGAATGCCGAACGCCGTCTGCAGCGCGCGCCAGCGGCGCCTGGACTTCGCTTCCGGTGTCGCCGCCAGCGGACCGGACATCGCTTCCGGACTGTCGAGGACGTGCACGATGACGGACGCGGTGCGCGGTCGGTCCGCCGGGTCCTTCTCCAGGCACTGCATGATGATGTTGGATAGCGCGATCGGGATGTCGTAGCGGCGCGACGCGAGCG
>JBOHTL010000540.1:0-6344 GCA_050733735.1 Gemmatimonadaceae bacterium | reverse complement strand
GCTCAAGGTTCTGCGACCGGACGTCTCGACCGCCGTCGGCCACCAACGGTTTTTGCGCGAGATCGCGGTTACAGCCCGCCTCGATCACCCGCACATCGTTCCGTTGCTCGATTCGGGCGCTGTAGACGGACTGCTGTACTACGTCATGCCCTACGTCGAGGGCGAATCGCTGAAAGGTCGGATCAGCCGGGAGAAACAGCTTCCACTGGACGACGCACTGCGAATAGCGCGCGAAATCGCCGACGCGCTGACGTACGCGCACCGTCATGGAATCGTCCATCGCGACATCAAGCCGGACAACGTTCTGCTCGCGGATGGGCACGCACGTGTGGCGGACTTCGGGATCGCGCGTGCAATCTCGACGGCCGGAGGAGCGGAGGTGACGCTGACTGGTATCATCGTAGGCACACCTGCCTATATGAGTCCGGAGCAGGCTGGGGGCGAGCAGATGCTCGACGAGCGAACGGACGTCTATAGCCTTGCGTGCGTCGTGTACGAGCTGCTGTCGGGACAGCCGCCATTCGTCGGAACGACACCGGAAGCGATTCTCGCTCGCAAGTTGGTCGAACCTGTGCCGAGCCTTCGCGTCGTCCGTGACACGATACCCGCCGGCGTCGAAGCCGCGCTCGTACGCGCGCTGGCCCGAGTGCCCGCCGACCGGTTCAGGACCGTCGGGCAGTTCGCGGACGCGCTCGAGCGTGGCAGAGAGACCGATGGTCCGACTGTCGTGACCAAGCGCACGCCGAGAGGTCTCCGACGACTTCTCACCGGTGTCGCGACGACATTGATCGCGTTGAGCGTCGGATGGTTCGCGTTCACGCGCACGGGGTCCGCGTCGCCGCCAATCAACTCACTCGCGGTACTGCCGCTCACCAACTTCACGGGCGATTCGGTGCAGCAGCCCTTTGTCGACGCAATGCACGACGCGTTGATCACCGAGTTGGCGCAAATCGGTGCGCTGACGGTCAAGGCTCGGCAGTCGGTCCTGCGCTTCCGGCAGACGGACAAGACGAGTGGTGAGATCGCGCGCGAGCTCGAGGTGGACGGTCTGGTCGGAGGCTCGGTGTATCGCGCTGGCGATACGGTGCGTGTCACCGTCCAGCTGCTTCAGGCACAGCCGGAGCGCCACGTATGGTCGGAGACGTTCGAGCGCGACATTCGGGGTTTGTTGTCGCTGCAGCGCGAGGTGGTGGCCGCCATTGCCAATCGAGTCGAGGCGGCGGTGACGCCCGCTGAGCGCGAGCGACTGGCTGAGTCGCGTCCGGTGAATCCGGCGGCATATCAGGCCTGGCTGCGCGCCTGGCACGAGCAGACGTCCGCGTCGTCGGGTCTCTCGAACCAGCGCTGCATCGCTTACGCGGAACAAGCGATCGCCATCGATTCAGGGTATGCGCCGGCGTACGCCCTCGCCGCGTTGTGTCGCATCTGGCTCGCCTTCGTGAGTCCGACGCCGCCGCAGGACATCTTTCCACGAGTGAAGGCGGGCGCGCAGCGAGCCATTCAGCTCGACCCTACTCTCGGCGCGGCGCATGCAACGCTGGCTGGAGCGATCTGGGTGTACGACTGGGACTGGGCGGGTGCGGAGCGCGCCTTCCGCAGAGCGGTGCAGCTGGCGCCCAGCGATGCAGGAGGACATAGCGGATACGCCTTCTATCTCGCATCGATGGAGCGTCATGAAGAGGCGCTGTTCCACGCGCGGCGCGCCGAGCAGTTGAGCGCCGGCGCTCCAGCGGACCGACAGTGGGTCGCCACCGTGCTCCTGATCGCGCGCCAATACGACGACGCGATCGAACAAGCGCAGCGCACAATCGACCTGGCTCCTGGGTTCGGTTTTGCGTACAGCCGGCTCGCAGATGCCTATGAAGCGAAGGGTCAATACGGCGACGCCGTGAAGGCCTGGAGGACAACAGTGGAACTGACCGGCGGCGCCCCATATCAAAAGTCATTTCTTGCGCGTTGCCTTGCACGTTCAGGACACCGTGATGAAGCAAGGCGTATTCTCGACGAACTCATCACACTCAGTCGAACGACTCACGTCCAACCGACCGCGTTCGCGCACGTTTACATGGGCCTCGGCGATCTCGACACCGCGATCGACTGGCTCGAGAAGGGCTACGAAGGACGCGACGGGGATATGGTGCTGCTCAACGCCTATCCGGCCTGGGATCCCCTGCGGTCGCATCCGCGTTTTCGGCGGCTGCTCGAGCGCATGAACTTTCCTCGGCGCAGCTGACTCCCCGGTCGGGTCTCAGTCGGAAGTCATCGCAGGAAATCAAGGTGGTCGCGAGTCGTTCGTTTGACAGGCGATTGCTATGCTATGACGTTCTTCAGCCCATGCGCAGGCCGTCGGAGGTAACGGCGCCACTCACCTTCACCAGAATGCGTCATGTCGCGACTGATCGTACGCAGTTTCACTATCTCGCTCGACGGCTACGGCGCCGGGCCGAACCAGTCGAAAGAGACGCCACTGGGAGAGGGAGGCGAGGAACTGCATGAGTGGCTTGTCGGAACGCGGTTCTTCAAGCAGATGGGAAGGCGCGAGGGCGGGGCCACCGGCATCGACAACGATTTCGCCGAGCAAGGTATGGCGAACATCGGCGCGTTCATTCTGGGTCGCAACATGTTCGGTCCGATACGCGGCCCCTGGCCCGACGACTCGTGGCGCGGATGGTGGGGGAAGAATCCTCCGTATCACACACCGACGTTCGTGCTCACGCACCACGCGCGGCCGCCGCAGGAGATGGAGGGTGGCACCGTCTTCCACTTCGTGACTGACGGTATTCGTGCCGCCCTGGACCAGGCGCAATCCGCGGCTGGCGACAAGGACATTCGACTGCTCGGCGGTGCCGCCACCATTCGGCAGTATCTCGAGGCCAGTCTCGTCGACGAGATGCACATAGCGGTATCTCCGCGCGTGCTCGGCGCCGGGGAGCCCCTGTTCACCGGCGTGGATCTTCCACGCCTTGGATATCGCAGCATCACGTGCACGCCAGGCGAGAAAGCCGTGCACTACGTCATCGCCCGTGGGTAGCCGCGACTACCTTGTCGCAATGGCGCTGCCTTATCCCTGACGAGCCGGCTCGAAAAGCTCCACCGGATTGCCGTCCGGATCTGCAACCTGGATCTGCCTGCCGCCCGGCCCCGTTTCCATTGCGCCTCGAAAGGTCACGCCGTTCTCGCGAAGTGCTTCGATGAGCGCGGGCAGGTCATTCACCCGAAGCACCACGCGATTCGATCCACCAGGGTTCTGACGGTCGCCGCTCGGCAGCGGCCGCGACCCTGATGCACCCGGGCCGCTGAGGAGAATGTTCAGCGGTCCCAGCGCCACGGTCGCGAATGCCGGCAGTGCCTCGTGCTCGAGACCGAAGCCCAGCTTGTTCGTGTAGAAATCAATCGCACGCTGTACGTCGCTGACGACGTAGCGCACACCGTGGAACCCGATGATCGCTTGCGCGACGCCACCGGTGGAAGCGTACTGAGAAGACGTGCTCATGTTGATGTCCTCGCGGGCTGACGACTGATCTGTCCTGCTCGCCGGCCATCGCTGCAATACCTGGTCCGGCGATACTATTCCGGGATGTCTTCATGAAGGAGCAGGCCAGTGTCTCCTGTACGCCGTGCCCTCGCTGGAGAAGTATTGTTCGTCGATCTCGCGCGCGAGCGTGAAACCGTGCAGCGCGAGCTCGCGTCCGCGACCGGCCGCATTGCGCGCACGCTCGTGAAGCAGGGCGCTTTGCGCGCGACGCTCGTGGCACTCAAGCCGGGCGGCGAGCTGCAGGAGCACACCGCGAGCGGACCGATCACGATCCACGTGCTCGAGGGGGACATGGACGTGGCGGCGCAGGGAGCGACGCACGCGCTCTCGGCGGGACATCTGCTCTCGCTGGATGGCGGCGTCCCACACAGCGTCTCATCCAGCACGGGCGCCATGTTCCTGTTGACGCTGGTGAGCCGAACGGACTGACGGTCAGCGAGAAGCGTCGACCGCCTCCCGGAGCGCATCGACGAGCGCGGCCGGGTTCGTCCACTCGCCATCGAACCGCGCTCCATTCACGAAGAATGTGGGAGTTCCGTTCACGCCGCTCTTCACGCCGGCGCGAAAGTGGTCGCGGACGACCTTTTCCCAGGTGCCGTTCGCGAGGTCCCGGGCCACCTTCGTGGCGTCGATGCCGAGGTCTTTTGCGTACCCGATGAGGTCCTGGTCGTCGAGCGCGTCCTGATGCTCGAACAGCATGTCGTGCATCTGCCAGAAACGTTCGGACGCGTGCGCCCCGGCGGATTCCGCGGCCTGCGCGGCATGCGACGCGTGCGGGTGCTGCTCCTTGAGCGGAAAATGCCGGAACACCATGCGCAGCTCGTCACCCAGCTCGCGCTCCACCTGCTTCACGATGGGATACGCCATCCCGCAGTACGGGCACTCGAAATCACCGTACTCGACGAGCGTGAGCGCTGCGTCCATCGGGCCGCGCACATGGTCGTCCACTCCGACAGGAACGAAGAGGCCGGGACTCATGGACGCGCCTCGTCGCGCGGGGAATCACCCGGCTGCGGCTCCTTCGCGACGGACGGCCGCTCCGGTGCCTTGAGGCTGGACAGTGCGCCAACGATGCCGTCCGCTCCAGGGTTCACGTCGATCGGCGAGAGGTAGCTCCACGCGATGACCCCGGCGCGATCCACGACGAACAACGCGCGCTGGCAGGTACCGTCCTCGTCGCGGAACGCGCCGTACCTGCGCGACACGGCGCCGCGCGGCTGAAAGTCGCTGAGCAGTGGAAAGTGGAGGTTGCGACTCTTCGCGTAGGCGGCATGCGACCAGGTGCTGTCGACAGAGATGCCGAGGAGCTCCGCGCCCATGTCGCGGAAGTCCGGAACCAGCTCGTTGTACAGCGCGAGCTGATCGCCGCACACGGGACTCCAGTCGCCGGGATAAAACGCGAGCACCACGGCACGACCACGAAAGCCGCGTAGCGGCACCTGGCGTCCCTGCTCGTCGGGAAGGCTGAAATCGGGCGCTTCACGGCCGGGCTGAAGCACCCGCGGACCTTCCGCCTTCTCCTTCGCTTCCGCTGCCAGCGCGTCCTGCCTGGTGCGATGCACCGTTCCGTCGAGATGCTCCGGCGGACTGTAGAGCGTGTACAGCCTGAGCGGCGCCTGCGCCGACGTATTGATCACGTTGTGCTTCACCCCCGCGGGAATCACGATGGCGCTGCCGTCGTGGAGGATCTGCTCTTCGCCATTGAGGCGCACCACGCCGTTGCCCTGCTCGACCCGAATGAACTGGTCGTGCTCGTGGTGGGTTTCGACACCGATCTCTTCCCGTGGCCGCAGCGTCATGAGCACGAGCTGCGTATTCGGCCCCGTATACACGACGTGGCGAAAATCCGCGTTTCGCACCGCGTCGCGTTCGATGTTCGTGACATAGCCGTCCATAACTCCTCCCCCCCAGTCTTCTGTCATCAGGGGCAAAAGGCGCACCGATCACGGAGTCGTCGGAGACGGCCCTGCCGCCGAACGCACTCCCAGCGCAGGGTTCGCCGGCAAGGGCTCCGCGCGCGAACGCCAGGCGCGCCGATCCGGACGATGCACGCGAAGCGTGAACGTGAAGATCGCGCCCCGCTCGGGCGGTGGCGCGTTCTCAGCCACCAGCCTGCCTCCCATGCCCACGGCGAACTCGCGACTGATGGCGAGACCGAGGCCAAACCCCGTGAAGGGCGACTCGCGCCGGTTGTCGAGCTGGACGTACGGGTCGAAGATCGCGGCAAGCTTGTCGGGTGGAATGCCCGGCCCCTGATCGCGCACCACGAGGTCGATCCGCGAGCCGAGCTGTCGCGTCTGCACGCGCACGACACCTCCGGCTGGTGTGAACTTCACCGCGTTCGTGACGAGATTGATCAGCACCTGGGTGAGCTTGATGCGATCTGCATGTGCCTGAAGATCCTTCGGTGGCATCTCGAAGCGCACCGAGACACCCTGTCTCCCGGCAAGGGGCGCAATCACGGAGTCCACCCGATCCATGACGTCGGCCACCGTGACGCCTCCCAGGGCATAGGTCATCCGTCCCGCCTCGAGGCGACCGAGGTTGGCGACGTCGTCGATGATGGCCAGGAGAACCTGCTCGCTGCGTTCGATGCGTGTCAGCATGTCGCGCTGACGGCTGGTCGTCCCCTCCGTGTCGCTCTGGAGAAGCTGGATGTATCCCGTGATCGATTGCAGCGGTGTGCGGAGCTCGTGGTTGATCCGCGCGAGAAACTGCAGCCGGTCGTACGCGCGCTGCTCGGCGATGCGGCGGCGGCGGTCGGCCTCCGCCCGCAGCCTGGCGTTGTCCAGCGCCAGCGCGATGAGCG
>JBOHTL010000539.1:0-4077 GCA_050733735.1 Gemmatimonadaceae bacterium | reverse complement strand
GCGGGTGGCTGAGCAAGGGACCCACGCTGACGCTCAGGTCGCGCGTTGTGTCCTGGGTGCCATACGCAGACGTCGCCGTACGTAGATGTCGCGATCAAGAGCGTGCACCGTGAAGCGCGCGACGCTCAGCATGCCGAGGAAGACCGCCGCCATCATCAGGAGCCTGGTGGTGCTCACGATCCGGGGCGTCACCACGTCGGTGTAGAGATTCAACGTGTCGATCACCGCGGTCGCCGCCGGAATCGTGAAGAACGACGAGGCCGCGCCGACGATGACGCCGCCGAGCGCGGCTACAGGGTAATGATTCAGAACGGTCCCGCGCGGGCGTCGGCGCCAGGGACTCAGCTGCGGTCGCGCCAGATGCCTGCGTCCAAGCCAGCTGCCGAGGAATCCCCCGATGATCATGGCTGGACCATACCCGAAGTTGATCAGGTGCACGCGGGCCGTCCACGCAACGGAGCCTCCACCAGAGCGCGACGCCGCGTCGGCGAGCAACACCAGCGTGGCAACCGCGCCGGCGCACCCGAGAATGATGCCAGCCGAAAGACCTGCGATTCTGCGAAAAACCGAGTCACGCGCTACGCGCATGCGTCGAGGAGGAGGGGAAAAGCCGCTGACTTTCAGTATCGGCCGCGCCGGCCGATGTACAGAATTTCCGTCATAAAGACGCGCCAGATGTGTCCCGCGACACACCGAGAGCGTGAAATAGCTCGATTAACGGCGGGGACGCTGTTTGAGGCGCAGCAGGATGTGCTCGGTCCCCGCATATTCGTGATGCATGCGGTTCATCTGACCTGAGAGGAACTTCGGCATGAGAACTACCGATGGCGTTCGAGGCACCGCACGGCTGGTCGCGATCGTGCTGATCGTTGCGCTGGTGTCTGCGTGCTTTGCGGAGCAGTCACGGCTCGCCGCGTTCGGAACCGGGCGCCAGCCGGGCTTCCTCTACGGGCTCTGGCACGGCTTCATCGCGCCGATCGGATTCATCGTGAGCCTCTTCTCCGAGAAGGTGCGCATCTACGCCGTGCCCAATGCCGGCCGCTGGTACGACTTCGGGTTCATGATCGGGATCAGCGGCTTCTCGGGGGGCATCTTCGCCGGTTCCCGACCGCGCCGGAAGAAGTCTGACTAGCCGAAGCGCGCGATCATTATTGACACCGAGGGCAATGACTTGGTAGTACTCGGCGCTCGGAGGAGCGTACGATGTCAGAAGACATGGGCACCTTCAGAATCGACGTCGAGATCGAGAATCCCGTCCGGCCGGGCGCCACCGCGCTCGTGAGCTCTGCACTCGTGGACACGGGCTCAGAGCTCTCGTGGTTTGGGGCCAGGATTCTCGAGTCGCTTGGAATCGAACGATCAGCGATCCGGAAGTTCCGTCAGGCCGATGGGACAGTCCTGGATCGCTGGGTCGGCTCAGCTTTCCTTTACGTTGCCGGCGTTCGTACCGCGGATGACGTGGTCTTCGCCGAGCCGGGCGATCTCACGCTGCTCGGCGCGCGCTCACTCGAAGGGTTGAATTTGCGAATCGATCCCGTTTCGAAACGGTTGATCGACGCGGGGCCCGCCCCAGCCGCTGTTGTGTCCCGGGAGGCTCCACGAGAAGCGGCTATGGCGTGAACTCGAGGGTCACGCGCACGCGGTCGCCGGCGCCCTTGTCGCCTCGCACGGACCTGGGCACCGGCAGCAGCACACGTCCACTCTTTTCCCGCCAGACGCTGGTCTTCCACCTTCTGCCGTCGACTGTCGCGACGACAGGCATGCGCCCCCACGCCAGTGATTTCGACGGCGCGCATCGCGGCGGAACCGTGGCAAACGTCCATCCGCCCTTGCCGGGGATGCTCCACAGCCGTGCGCTGAAGTGGGTCGTGGTGGCTGACATCGCGAAGTACGAGTCGAGGCGCTCTAGAACTTCTGCCCGCCGAGCGTAGACGCGACGAGACGCTCGAACTGCGGCTCGCCACGCAACGGTCCGAGCTGTGGATCGACGCGCAGGAACGCGCGTGAGTGCGACTTGCCCTCCACCGCGCGGCCGAGCCAGCGCAGCGCCTGGGCGCGATCGCCGAGCGCCAAATGCACTTTGGCGACTTCGTAGGCAGGGACATATCCGCCCGCGGTGGCCCTCGACTGCATGGCGTCCAGGATGGCCCGCGCGCTGTCTCTGCCATCCGCGGTCGACGCCAGTGCATGCGCCAGCGCGAGACGAGTGATGTCGCTGCCCCCGGAGAGCTCGTCGGCGCGACGCAGCCAGGTCACCGCTTCCGCGTGGCGATCGAGTGCCTCGAGCGCCCAGCCGCCCCACATGTGGGCGAGTCCGTAGCGCTCGTTGAGCTGCAACGTGGTGCGGACCTGCTCGAGCGCCGCGGCGTACCGGCCGGCGTAGTACAGGCTCCACCCATGCGCCGCGCTGGCGATCAGTGACAGCGGGTCCGTCTCCTGCGCGAGGCGAAACTCCCGTTCCGCGTGGGCGAAGCGACCGGCGACGGTGAGCAGGTTGCCGTACCACTGGTGCGCCACCGAATACGAGGGGTCGAGCGCGAGCGCGCGCTCGAACGCCTGTTCGGCGCCCGTCCAGTCGAGGTGATAGTACGTGAGGACGTAACCGATCAGGGCGTGCGCGGCGGCGAGCCCGGGATCGAGGCGCAACGCGCGCTTCGCCGCGGAGTCCGCCTTCGGATATGCGTCGCGCGGCGGCAGGTAATCATAGAATGCACTCACCGCGTAGGCGTCGCCCAGCCCGACGTGGGCGCGCGCGTACGTCGAATCGAGCTCGATGGACGTGCTGAAGAACTCGATCGCGCGCTGCACGCCATCGCGCGTACGCTGATGCCAGGCGAAGCGACCTCGCAGATACAGGTCGTAGGCATCGAAGTTCGTGGAGGCGCCCTGTCGGGCCGCCGCCGTCTGCGTCGACAGAGAGCCGGACATTCGCGCGACGATGGCGCGCGCGATCTCCTCCTGCACCGCGAAGACATCGTTCGCTTCGCGCTCGTACTCTTCGGACCACAGGCGGTATCCGCTGCGCGCGTCGACGAGCTGCGTCACGATGCGCAGCGAGCTCCCCGACTTGCGAACGCTGCCTTCGACCACGGCGTCGACGCCGAGCTGACGGCCGATCTCGCGAACGTCCACGTTGCGATCCTTGTATGCGAACGACGAGGTGCGCGACGCGACGTCGAGGCCCTGCACGCCGCCAAGGGTGGCGATGAGCTCTTCGGTCATGCCGTCGCTGAAGTACTCGTTCGCGGGATCGGCGCTGACATTCGCGAAGGGAAGGACCGCAACGGAGCGCAGCTCGCCCGCTGGCTCGCTCGACGAGTCGCGTGAGGTGCTGAAGACGATCGTCGCGCCCGCCGCGACGATGAGCAGCGCGACCATGGCGCCGCGTCGCTGTGCGCGAGGCGGTGCCGGCGACGGATGCGCTGCCGGAGCGGAGGGAAGTGGCGCAAGCGCCGGCGGAGGCGGTGCCACGACAGACGGCCCGGTCTGAGGCTGCGCGTCGGCGGTCTCGCTGCGCAGCGACTCCGCCAGCGCTGAGACGTCGGCATCCGGCTCCAGCTCGAGCTCCTGCCTGATGAGCTGTTCGTGGACGCGCGCATGTCGGATGGCGCCGGCACGATCGCCGGCGTCGCGCATCGCACGCATGAGCTTCAGGGCGACGCGGGCGCTGTAGGGGTCGTGGGCCGCGAGCAGGCGCAGCCAGTGCACGGCGTCCGTGTGCGCGCCGCGTCGGGTTGCCTCGTCCGCGAGCGCGTCGAGCGCGCGCGCGTACTCCTCCGCGAGACGGCCACGCTCGATGTCCACCCATCGCTCGAAATCGGGGGAGTCGTGCATGAAGAAGCCGTCCATCAGCGAACCCGCATAGAGCCCAACGGCGGTTCCGTGGTCGCCAGCCGCCACCGCGGCGTGAAAGTCCACGACGTCGCATGGCAGGAGCGCGCTGTCGAGGCGCAGCGTGTCACCCTCGCCGGTGATGACCTCGGCGCCGAGCGCGTCGTTGATGCGATACACGGAGTCGGACAGGTAGCGTCGCCCGTTCTCCGCGTCTGCCGTGGGCCAGAGGAGCGCGATCAGCTT
>JBOHTL010000538.1:0-4002 GCA_050733735.1 Gemmatimonadaceae bacterium | reverse complement strand
GCATCCACCTGATCGAGCGTGCCGGCAAGATGGGGCTCGGCTCGGCTTATCGCGAAGGATTCCGCTACGCGCTCGATCATGGCGCCGAGTACATCTTCGAGATGGATGCGGACTTTTCGCACGACCCCGACAGCATCGGCGAGTTCCTCGCCCACGCGCAGACTGCCGACGTCGTGCTCGGCTCACGGTATCTCAAAGGTGTGACGGTCGTGAACTGGCCGATCCAACGCCTGCTGCTCAGCTACTTCGCCAACGTCTACGCGCGGATCGTGACCGGGCTGCAGCTCTTCGACTCGACGGGCGGGTACAAGGTGTATCGGCGTGCCGTGCTCCAGGCCATCGACCTCGGCGACGTCCGCTCGAACGGATACGCTTTCCAGATCGAGATGAGCTTCCGCGCCTGGCGGAAGAACTTCCGTATCGTGGAAATCCCCATCGTCTTCGTCGACCGGACGGAGGGAACGAGCAAGATGTCCAAGGCAATCGTCCGGGAAGCCATCTGGATGGTCTGGCGGCTGCGGTTCTGGTCGCTGACCGGACGAGTTTAGGACTGGGGTCGATGATTCCGCTGGGACGCGAGTTCTACAAAATGAGCGGATCGGGGAACGATTTCGTGTTCGTCGATACCCGCGAGATGCCAGCGGGACCTCTCACGTCACCCGAAGTCATCGGCGCTATCTGCAGTCGCGGTACAGGGATAGGAGCTGACGGCGTATGCTTTCTCGAGGAATCTGACCAAGCGACGCTGCGCCTCATATATCTCAATGCCGATGGATCCAGAGCCGACCTCTGTGGCAATGCGACGCTATGTACCGCGCGGCTGGCGCGCGAGCTGGGGGCGGTCGAGAGTGGTGAGTTCTCGATCGAGACCGATTCCGGCGTCCTCGGCGCTCGATTTCTGGGTGAAAACCCCGAAATAGACCTGCAGCAGGTGCTCGAGGTCCGACCGGACGCCGGAATTGCTCTCATTCAAGGCGAGCAGCGCATGGGGTTCGCGCTGGCCGGGGTTCCACACCTGGTAATCCTTGTCGATGATCTCGACCGCGTAGACGTGGTCGGACGCGGCCGTCCACTGCGACGCCACTCGTCGCTCAAGGCGGGGGCGAACGTCAACTTCGTGCAGCCTGCCCGCGATGGATTGTTCCGGTATCGCACATATGAACGCGGTGTGGAAGCGGAGACGCTCGCGTGTGGAACCGGCGCGGTGGCCACCGCGATGCTTCTGACCCGGTGGGGGCTGGCCAACGGCCCGGTGAGGATCCAGACCCGGTCGGGTAGGGAGCTCGGTGTCCGCCTGACTGGCTCGAATGACTCGATTCGACCATCGCTGACCGGTGAGGCGCGGATCGTTTATCGCGGCCACTTCGGCGAGCTACCTGGATTCACTCCCGATTTGGCGCCGTCTGTGGCGGCCGGTCAAACTCGCTGAAATCAACGGCTTGGGCCGTGTGGGGAATCGACGTGGAGAACCGCATGGGGATTTCCACACTGTTCCCACTCTTGAAGTTTACATAACGCTTATTATACGAACTAGGATGGGGTTGAGGGTTTAGAGGTTTGAGAGGTTTAGCCT
Organism: Gemmatimonadaceae bacterium; assembly: GCA_050733735.1. Taxonomy (GTDB): domain Bacteria; phylum Gemmatimonadota; class Gemmatimonadetes; order Gemmatimonadales; family Gemmatimonadaceae; genus DASPMP01. Next base: position 2,429 of record JBOHTL010000538.1, on the reverse strand, counting down.
CCAGCCGTCTGCACTCCCAGCTCGCCCAGCCTGATCTGCGCTTCCGCGTGCACCAGCTCGGCGTCGGGATCATCGGCGAGCTGCTGCCAGAGCTCGCGCGCCTCGTTAGGCTTTCCGGCGGCCATGAGTGCTCGGGCAGCCTTCGACCGGTAAACCGTTTTCTCACCGACCATAGTCGTCGCGGCAGCGGCCTCCTTATAGGTCTCCGCGGCCTCCGCGGCCTGGCCGCTGGCAACCCGGCCGTCTCCGATGAGCGAGAGCACCGAAGCCTGGAGGTCTCCGCTACCGGTGCGGAACGGGTTCAGCGTCTGCAGCCCCTCGGCGAACTGGCCGGCGTCATACTGCATCTGGGCGAGAATCATCGCCGCTTGCGCTCCGGACGGTGTGTTCTTGTATCGCGTGGCCACTCGCTGGAGATCGGCCTGCGCGAGAGGAGCGTTCCCTGCCGCCACCGATTGTTTCGCCTGATTCAGCATTCGCTCGGCGTTGACCCGCCTCAGCTCGCCACTGCGCATGTAGAACCAGCCACCCAGAATCGCGATGACGACGACGACGCCGCCGATGGTGAGCGCGCGGTTGTTCGCCTGAAGCCAGTCGAAAAACGTCCAGCCTTCCTCTTCAATTCTCTGCGGCGTTGGCATGATGACTCGTGGTAAGTAAGCGGATGGGACCCAGTGCCCCCGGGGTGACTCGAACACCCGGCCAACGGTTTAGGAAACCGCTGCTCTATCCACCTGAGCTACGGGGGCAGCTCGTCGACGGCCGTAACTGGAAGCTCGAGTTGAATTTAATAGCTGATCACGACGGCCACATCCCGACCCTCGAGCCGTTCGCGGCCTTTCAGAAACTCCAGCTCGAGCAGGAAGCTCAAACCAACGATCTCGCCACCAACGCGTTCCATCAGATCGCACGTGGCTCGGGCGGTGCCGCCAGTTGCGAGTACGTCGTCCACGATCAGCACGCGCGAAGGTGTGTCGCCTATCTCAGCGTGCACTTCGAGTCGATCCGTACCGTATTCGAGCGCATACTCCACGCTCTGCACCCGAGACGGAAGCTTGCCGGGCTTTCGCACCGGGATGAAGCCGGCGTTCAGCTCGCTCGCCACCAGCGCGCCAAGAATGAAGCCGCGGCTCTCGATACCGACCACTTGATCGATGCCGCGATTCCGAAACGGATCCGTCATCGCGCTTGCCGCATCCCTCAATGCCGTGGCATCTGCCAGAAGAGGCGTGATGTCCTTGAAGAGAATTCCGGGCTTGGGAAAGTCCGGGACGTCGCGCACCCAGCGCTTCAGCCGCTCCTCGACCCCAGTGCTCATCGCAGCACGCCGAACGGCGTCTTCATCGGCTCTTCTGCGTGGTCATCCACGTCGTCGACCCCGTCCACGCGTGCGCCGTTGGGCCCACGTCGCAGCTCGTTGCGAAGCAGTTCGAGCTGGCCCGGCTCCCCGGACGCGGCGACTTCGACGCTTCCATCCGGGAGATTGCGCACCCATCCCGACACGCCGAGCCGGCGGGCACGCTCGCGCACGAACCACCGGAACCCGACGCCTTGCACGATACCAGTGATGCGAACGTGCAGATGGGTCACTCGCCGCTTCCCTCCCGCCATCCATGCATGCCGAGCAGTGGAACGAAGCGCACCGGCAGGATGCTCTCACGCACGAGATCCGGGCCGCGACGCGTGAACATCACCAGTTCCTGCTCTTCCATGCCGCCGAGCGGAATCACGAGTTTCCCGCCGTCCGCGAGCTGTTCTACGAGGGGCTGAGGCACTTTCGGCGACGCGGCGCTCACGAGGATCGCGTCGTACGGCGCGTGCGCGCGCCAGCCCACGGTCCCGTCGCCAACGAGCAGCGACACGTTCGTCACGCCGGCGCGCTGAATGTTGATCCGCGCCTGCTCCATCAGGGCGGCAATGCGCTCGATCGAGAACACCTGCTCCACCAGATGCGCGAGCAGCACCGTCTGATACCCGGACCCGGTTCCGATCTCGAGCACGCGCTCACGTCCCGTGAGCTGGATCAGCTCCAGGTACTTCGCATGGATCGACGGCTGCGAGATCGTCTGCTTGCTGCCGATCGGCAGCGGCGCGTCCTCGTAGGCGCGGTGCCAGAGCCCCGTCGGCACGAACAGGTGTCGCGGCGTCATCTCGAACGCGCGAAGCACGGCGAGATCGCTGATCCCCTTCGACCGCAGGGTCTCGACCAGGCGGTGTCTCGCTCCGCGGAACTCGTTGGCTCCGCCGGTGCCTGCTACGGGTCCCGCCACCACTGCTCCGCCGTCCGCAGAATGTCGTAGTTGGTGAGATCGAGGTGCAGCGGCGTCACCGAGATGTAACCCTCCTCGATCGCGCGGAAATCGGAATCCTCCTCCCCGCTCCAGCTGATCTCGCCTCCGCCGATCCAGAATACCTTCCGCCCCCACGGG
>JBOHTL010000537.1:0-2590 GCA_050733735.1 Gemmatimonadaceae bacterium | reverse complement strand
TCATCGGGGTGCGCTCGCGGCAGGGGCGCTCGTCTTCGCGGGTCCTGGCAACAATGGCGGAGACGCGTGGGTCGTCGCGGCGGCGCTCGCCCAGTCGGGCGTTCGCGTGCGGGTGCACGAGCCGCTGCCATCGGCGGCGGAGGACGCGCGCGCCGAGCGCGACCTGGCCATGCCCTTCGTCGAGCCGGTGGACGATCCAGGCGCCGCGTATCAGGGTGAAGGAGTTGTCATCGACGGTCTGCTGGGCACTGGGTCGTCGGGCGCGCCGCGAGGCCCGCTCATGGCCGCGATCAGCGCGATGCGCGTCGCCCGGGAGCGCAAGGCGATCGTCGTCGCCATCGACCTGCCCACCGGCCTCGACGCCACGACCGGCGAGACGCACAAACCGGTGCCCGCGAACCTCACTGTCACCTACGGAACGCTCAAGCGCGGACATCTTCTGGCGCGTGCCGCCTGTGGCCGCGTCGTCGTGGTCGACATCGGCCTGGGACGCTTCGCCTGGGGGGCGGGTGAAGACGACGCGCCGCGCGTCGTGAGCGGATCGTGGGTCGCCGCGCGGCTTCCAGACGTCCCCCCCGACGCCCATAAAGGAACCCGAAAGAAAATCGCGATCGTCGGCGGAGGCGCCGGGATGAGCGGGGCGGCCATTCTCGCCGCGCGCGCTGCATGGCGAAGCGGCGTGGGGATGGTGAAGCTCGTCGTCGCCGAAGAGTCGCTGGGGGCAGTCCGCGACGCCGAGCCACAGTCGCTCACCGCGCCATGGCCCCGCACCGAGGCGGCGGCGAAGTCGGACATCTCCACGTGGGCGGACTGCGTGGTCATCGGACCCGGGCTGGGCGGCGGGATCATCGCGCGCGAGATCGTTCAGCGCGTTCTCGAGAGCTTCGAGGGTCCTGTCGTCATCGACGCGGACGCGATCAACGCCTTCAACGCGGACGTCAACGCGCTGGCGCGGCTGCTGCACGGACGACCAGCGGTGCTCACACCGCACCCCGCCGAGTTCGGGCGGCTCGCCGGCGTCGCCGTCGACGACGTGCTGGCGCGCCGCTTCGACATCGCCGCCACCGTGGCTCGTCACACCGCCGCCGTGGTCCTGCTCAAGGGACAACCCACCGTGATCACCGGCCCGTCCGGAGAGCGTCTCGTGAGCGCGAGTGGAACCCCGCTCCTGGCGGCGGCGGGGAGCGGGGATCTGCTCACCGGCATGGTCGCTACGCTGCTCGCACAGACGGGTGATGCGACGGTCGCCGCGGCGTGCGCGGCGTACGTGCACGGGCGGGCGGCCTGGCTCGCGCAGCGCGGGCGCAGCATCCGCGGCCTCTCGCTCGACGACGTCATGGCGACGCTGCCTGCGGCATGGAATCCGCCGAGTGGTCCAAGCCGATATCCAGTGCTCTTCGAGCTTCCCGATCTCACTCCGCGCCCCCGCCGATGATACGATTGGGTTCCGGTGGCGAGTTCGATCTCATCCGCGCGCTCGCAGCCCGGTGGGGGACGCTGGCCACTGGTCTGGGCGACGACGCGGCGACACTCACCGCGCCGCGCGGCGACAGGCTCGTGGTGAGCACCGACGCCGCGGTCGAAGGAATTCACTTCAGGCGCGACTGGCTGTCCCTCCGCGAGGCGGGATATCGCGCGACGGCGGCCGCGCTCAGCGATCTCGCCGCCATGGCTGCGACGCCACTCGGCATTCTCGTCGCGTTCACCGCGGACCCGGCGCATCGCGACGACCTGCTGGAGATCGGCGACGGCGTCGGCGACGCGGTCCGCGCCGCCGGAACGGTGATCGTCGGCGGCAACATCTCGGCGGGATCGGCGCTCACGATCACGACGACGGTCGTGGGAAGCGCGTTCGAGCCGCTCACGCGCTCGGGCGCGCGCGCCGGCGACGCGGTCTACGTCTCGGGCAAACTCGGTGGTCCGGCGGCCGCGGTGCGTGCATTGGCGAACGCGGAGCAGCCCGCGCCTGGTCATCGTCAAAGACTGGCGGCGCCTTCGCCGCGTCTGCGCGAGGCGCGATGGCTTGCCGCGCGCGGCTCCACGGCGATGATCGACATCTCCGATGGCCTCGCGCGCGATGCCGAACATCTCGCCGTTGCTTCCGGCGTCTCGATTCACGTCGACGCCGATCGTATTCCGGTGATCGACGGCGCCACATTCGAGGAGGCGGCCGGGGGAGGCGAGGAATACGAGCTCCTCTGTGCAGTTTCGAATGACCTCGACGTGTCCGGTTTCACGAAGGCCTTCGGACTGCCGCTCACCCGCGTCGGATCCGTCGTCGCCAGCGAATCACCTGGAGTCGCCATGACGCGCAAGGGTGTTCGCGTTGCGGCACCTCCTGGCTACGACCACTTTTCCCGCTGATGCGATCGCCGATCGTCCTCATCGGGATTTTCATCCTCACGGCGGTGCTCGGCCCCGTCGTCGTCGTCGCTGGTTTGCTCGGTATCGAGGAGAAGCCCGGTGGCGTGTACCAGTGGTGCATTCACACTTGGTGTCGCGCGATTCTCAGGATCTCCGGGGTCAAGGTCGTCGTCCATGGCGCGGAGAAGCTGTCGGCCACACGGGGCGTGGTGTACATCGCCAACCA
>JBOHTL010000536.1:0-7235 GCA_050733735.1 Gemmatimonadaceae bacterium | reverse complement strand
CGTTGAAACACTGAAACTGTGAAACGTTGAAACGTCACATCATGACCGACACTCCCTCTCTCATTTCACGGCGCGAGGCAGTTCGTCGCGTTACCGCTCTCCTCGGCGGCGTCGCACTCGTTGGCGGCAGTGCGTTGCTCAACGGCTGCCGCGGAGGCGAAGGCGACGCCGAGTTCCGGCCATTCACCGCGGACGAGATCGCGTTCCTCGACGAAGTGGCCGATACGATTCTGCCGACGACCAGTACGCCTGGCGCAAAGGCAGCGCAGACGGGTGCGTTCATGGCGCTCATGGTCACCGACTCCTACGACGAGGGCGATCAGAAGATCTTCCGCGAGGGGATGCGCACGCTGGACGAGGAGAGCCGGACCATGCATGGCGTCGGTTTCATGGAAGCGACGCCGGCACAGCGGCTCGCGCTGCTCGAGCGTCTCGACCGCGAGCAGAAGACGCGCAGCGACGCCCGCCGCGAGGCGTCGCGCCGCAAGTCCCTGGAGTGGCTCGAGGACCAGCGACAGGAGATGGCCCGGGGAACCGACGTCGGAGCGGCCAGCGCGATCACCGCGGACGCGCCGGCGCACTACTTCCGGATGATGAAGGAGCTGGCGCTGTTGGGCTACTTCACGTCCGAGATCGGGGCGACGCAGGCGCAGCGCTACGTCGAGTCGCCCGGTCGCTTCGATCCGTGCGCTCCCTATGCGCCGGGCGAGAAGTCCTGGGCACCGCACGCCTGAGCACCCTGATCTGACTTTCTGGGTAGGGCAAGCGATGCGCCTCGTCGTTTCCGGCGTCATCGCGTGCACGCTGTTGCCTGGCGGCGACGTGAGGGCACAGACGCCGCAAACGGGCGCGATCGCGGGCCGTGTTCAAGTCGCGGCCGACAGCACGCTCACGAGTCGTGCTCCGGCGGAACACGCGAATATCTCGGTTGCCGGTCGCGCGGGCTCGTCGCAGACGGCCGGAGACGGCCGCTTCACGCTGGAGCGCGTTCCCGCCGGGCGGGCCACGTTGCGCGTTCGCCTGCTCGGTTATCGCGCGTTCGAGCTGGGCGTCGATGTGCCAGCGGGAGATACCGCGCGTGTCGAGGTCCTTCTGATTCCCGAACCCCCGGTCCTCGCCGCGGTGCGTGCCGATGCTCGCTCCGCGGATGCCATCGCCTTCGAGACGCGGCCGAGCGTCGCCACCATCGCGATCGCGGCGCCGGCGATGGCGGGGATTCCGAAGATCGGGGAGCCGGACGTGGTTCGCGTCGTGCAGCTGCTGCCGGGAGTGGTCTCACGCAACGACTTCAACACGGGCCTCAACGTTCGCGGCGGGGAGGCCGATCAGAATCTCATCCTGCTCGATGGCTTTCCGATCTACAATCCGTTTCACCTCGGTGGTCTGTTCAGCACATTCATGGATGCGACCGTCGGCGGCATCGAGCTGCGGACCGGCGCCTATCCAGCGCGGTTCGGTGGCCGGTTGTCGAGCGTGCTGGACGTCCGGTCCGCCGAGGAGCGCCAACCCGGCGTGAATGCCACGATCGACGTCTCGGCCCTCGGCGCAAGCGCAAAGCTCGGCGGCACGGTTCGCAATGGACGCGGGATGTGGAGCGTTGCCGGACGCCGCACCTACGCAGATGCCGTGACCGCCGCCTTCACCGAGGAAGTATTTCCCTATCACTTTCGCGACCTGCACGCGCACGGCGCGTACGCGTTGTCCAGCACACTGCGCGTCGCCTTCACGGCGTACGCCGGCGCCGACGCGCTCGATCTCAATCTCGCCAACTTCGAGAACGACACGTTGTCGCCGCAGGCGCGGGACGGCGCGTGGACGTTCGACTGGGGGAACGACGTGGTCGGCGTGACGCTCGGCAAGGATATCGGTGAGCGCGTCGGGATCGAGCAGCGTGTTTCGACTTCCGCGTTCTCGACCGTGCTCGACGTCGGCGATGCATCGGACCAGCAGCGCAGCGCGATTCGCGACGTGCGCCTCGGCGGATCGCTGACGGCGCGCGGCGAGGATCACGACGCTACGTTCGGCTACGAGGTCGCCAGCTATCGGACCCGTCATTCATCCGCCGCGCTGCAGACCGGGACCACTCATTTCGAGCTTCGCCAGCAGCCCACGAGCGTCAGTCTGTGGGCGGAAGATCTCTGGCGTCTGGAATCGCGGTGGATCGTCCAGGCAGGCCTGCGCGCAGAGGCGTTGTCGAGCCGGCAGTGGTTTGCGCTCTCACCGCGGGCATCCGTGAAATATTTCGTGACGCGCGACCTTGCGCTCACGGCCGCCGCGGGACGCATGACGCAGCTGACCCACTCCCTGGCCGGCGACGGTCCGCTGCGCTACTTCGACATCTGGATCGCGAGCGATTCGTTCATTCCCGTCACGACCGCATGGCACTATGTGGTCGGCGCGGAGCGACGCGTCGGCGATCTCGCGTCGCTGCGTATCGAGGGATACGCCAAACGGTACGACCGGGTACTCGACGTCAATCCTTCCGACAGCCCGCAGCGTCGCGGCGACGAATTCCTGGTCGCAAACGGCGTCTCGTATGGCGCCGATCTCCTGGCCCGCGTAAACCCGGCTGAACGTGGATGGAGCGGCTGGATCGCGTACTCGTACGGGTTGAGCTGGCGCTCGCGCGACGGCGACCGCTGGGCGCCCGGACACGACCGGCGCCACGATCTCGACGTCGTCGCAACCTGGCGCGGCAGCCGATATCGCTTTGGCGCTCGATTCGGCTTTGCGACCGGAACGCCATACACACCGATTATCGGTCAGATCGCGCGGCGCGTGTACGACCCCTCTCTCGATCACTGGGGCACGGGTGAGCCCCGGATCTGGGTGGAATCTCTGGGCGGGCCGCGCAACGGTGCCCGCTTCCCTGCCACGCACCGGGTCGATCTGGATGCATCGCGCGACTTTCACGCGCGTGGAGCGACGATCTCGCCGTACGTGAGCGTCGTCAACGCGTACAACGCCCGGAACGTCTTCGTGTATCTATACAACTACTCGAACGACACGCCGACCCGGCGCGCCATCTCCCAGTTTCCGATTCTGCCGAGTGCGGGGGTGCGCGTTGTCTTCTAGGCGCGCCATCCTGGCGCTGTTCGCGCTCGTGTCGTCCGGCTGCGAGTTCGAGCGCGTCGGCATTCCGCGCACCGAAGCATTCGTGGCGATGCATTCGGTTCTGAGCGCCACCGCGGCGACGCAGGTCGTCCTGCTCGAGCGCACACGAAACGGATCGGTGTTCATGGCCGCGCCGCCGTTCGACCTCGAGGATCCCGTCGTGAGCGACGAAGGGATCGCGGAGACGGGAGCGCTCATCCGTCTCATCACGCCCGCCGGCGACACGATCGCGGCGCGTGAGGACAACACGGTCCGCTCGGATCTCCGGGGAGAAGGAATCTACCGATTCGCGCTGCCCGGCTCGGCGCTGCAGCGCGGAGGGACGTACCGGCTGATCGTCACGACGACGCAAGGCGAGACGCTGACCGCCGAGACGTCCGTGCCGGCCGGCGACGCGGACACGGTTCGCGAAGAGATCGTGTTCGATCGTTCGACCGGCCTGCTTGCGCTCTCCTGGCCCGCGCTCGCGGGTGCGCGCGCGTACTTCGTGCGGATCGAGACACCGTTCGGTCCGCGGTCGTTCTTCACCAGCGTCACGAGCGGGCAGCTTCCCGGCGAGCTCCGAACCACCGACGTGGACGAGCTGCCTCGTGTCTTCATTCCGGGGTTTCCACAGGCAGTCACCGTGTCGGCTGTCGATTCGAACTACTACGACTGGTACCGAAGCAGCAACAACACGCTCACCGGCGCGGGGCTCGTCAACCGCGTCGAGGGTGGGCTCGGCGTCTTTGGATCACTCGTGCGCCTGCACCTGCAGGAGCTGAGAGTCGTCACCCCTCAGACGGAGCCCATCGCGGGATTCTTCGAGGCCACGGGGAGCCCGGAAGAAGTGGTCGGCGCGCCATACCTGACCTTGGGGCTGTACGTCGAATCGCGGGCGTCGCGGGCCGACCAGGGCGATGCGCTGAGCGGACGATACACCGTGCGCCCGCGCTTCGGCTACAACGGCTGCCTCACCTGTGGCTTGCTCGGGACGGTCAAAGGCAACCAGGTGCAGCTGTCGATGCTGCGCGACTGGACCGCAAGCGACACCGTTCAGATTTTCGAAGGCGAATTGCGCGGCGACACCATTGTCGGCTTCTATCGTGGGTTCGGCGGACCGTTCCGATTCGTGAGGCAGTAGTCAATTCGCCCTATTCGGATCTGTCGTTCGAACCAACCCGATGTAGAAGCTCTGCGGCGGCACAGGACGGCCTGACGCATCACGCCCGAGCACTCGAATGCGGTACAGGCCGGGGCCAGCCAGGCGAGCGCGATCGGTAAGAAGATCCCATGACAAGACGAGCGCGTTCGCTGTCCGCACTGTCCGGACGAGCGTTCCGCTCGGTCTGAAGACCTGCAGGATGGTCGTTGTCGGGACGTTCACGAAGACCAACGATCTGCCGTCGCTCGACACGCGCGTCGAGACGGCGCGTGGACCGCGAGCACGAACGGACAGCGTCTCGAGGGGTGGCGGCACAACGGCCACGGAAGCAGTGGTATCGCCGGAGCTCTGCACCCCGAACAGCGATGCTAACCCCTCAGCGAGCTGAGGATCGAGCTCCACCGCCTCCCGGTAGGCGCGCCCGGCGTCCGCGTTCCGTCCGGTGCCGGTGAGCAATGCGCCGAGATTGAACCACGCGGTCGCAAGGGATGGCTGCTCACGCACAGCGTCGCGATACGCGCGCTCAGCGTGCGCGGCGCGACCCTGGTCGTGCAGGAAAACGGCGTACTCCGCCCGCATCCACGCGAGCGCGGGCTGGAGCTCGAGTGCACGCTGGTACAGAGAGTCGATTGTTGCCGAATTCCGTCCGGCGACGACGTACGCGTGCGCGAGGCCACGCAGCGCCTCCGGCCGGTTGGCATCGACGCGAACCGAGCGTTCATGCGCGCGAATGGCGTCATCGATGCGCCCAAGCTGTTCGTAGGCGGCGCCGAGGAGGAAATGCGCGCCAGCGCGCGTGGTGTCGTTCTGCAGCAATGACTCCAGTTCTGAGGCACCAGCCGCGAGCGCGCGCGCGTCGGGACCAAGGGTGCCGTACACGATCATTCCCATCGCGCGATGGACGGGCGCGTCTGGACCGGTCATGTCACGCTCGAAGAATGGCTGGATGAGATCGCTGCCGGGCCGGCGAAGCCGCGACGCCGCGTCGTCGTCGCGAATGACGCGAATCCAGTGCTCCGTGAAGGTGCCGTGCGGTATTCCCTGCTCCTGCACCTTCGGCATGTGGCAGCTCACGCAGTTCGATCGGGCAGTGTGGTCCTCGAGCGCGTCCGATCGCGACAAACGGCGCGCGAGCGCGTCCGGCACATGACAGTTCATGCACGGTCGGTTACGCGTAGTGGAGTCCGGCGGCGCCGCGTGGGGATCGTGGCAGGTCGCGCATTCGAGCGGGCGCGACGTGTTCAGCGTCTCGAGAAAACAGGGACTCTGTCGCAGACGGTCGGCATGGGACACGATGTCGATCGTTCCGGCTGTCTTGAAAAACGCCCAGTGATCACGCAGCGGCTGCGATGGGATATAGCCGAACGTGCTCTTCCCTTCGCGCAATATGTTGATCGCCGTGTGAACATGGCACTGCTCGCAGGTGTCCAGGCGACGCGCCAGCGACAGGCGCGCGGGATTCACGATCGAGTTGTCGAAGTCGCCCCCCCCCGTGCGCGGCGTCGATGCGCGGCGTTCGGCGACGTGCAGCGCGCCCGGACCGTGACATCGCTCGCAGCCGATGCCCGGCCGGGTTTCCTCATACTTGCCCTCGAGAAATGGCAGCGCTTCCGGATAGCTCGAATGACACGCGATGCACCGGTCGGGCATCAGCCGCTCGAAGCGCGCGTTGTTCGGCCGGTATCCCGGACTGAAATCCCAACCGTGGCGGGTGTACCAGGTGAGCGGCAGCTGAAACAGGCGTCCGTTCTCCATGGTGAAATACGTGCGGGCCACGTAGCCGCTGCCCATCACGTAATCCATGCGCCTGCGCAGCTCGTGCAGCCGGCGGCCGTCCGGTCCGTCGCTGAACTCCACCTGGTACAACGCGCCGCCACTGTCGACGACCGTGTACGACAATCCCGTCGGCGCATGATACAGCGCCGTGTCCATCGCCGTCTCGACGCGCGTGTCGCTCGTCCAACGATGGAACGACTTCGACATGGAATGCTGCCGGTACGTGCTCGCCTGCCCGGTGTGGCAGGAGACGCAGGCGTCGTCACCGACGTAGGACGTCGGTGAGGACACGTTCCGGAACACCGGCGACGGCTCCTCGGGCAGCTCCGGCGCGCGAGGCCGTGCGTCGCGATCGCAGCCGGCGAGCGGCAACGCGAAGGTCAGAGCGGCGAGGAAGGAGAGGCGCGTCATCGGCGGGAACGACGCGCATGATGCCTCGCGCCGACCCGAACCGCCACCCCTAGAGTCTGTTCAGCCGGATGGCGAGAATGCGCCGAGGGATGCTCGTCGCGTGCACGGGGAACTGCAGCTCGAAATCGCTGTGGCCCAGACGCAGGCGATAGCAGGGCACCTCGCTGACGTGCTCATAGCACTCGGGCTGGCCGAGGAGCGCGACGACGGAATCGCGCCGCATGCCGATGAACCGGTAGCGTCTGGCGAGATCGGCCACCATCTCCCCACGTTTGGCGGGGTCGCGGCTGTTCCAGGCCTGCACGCTGAAGCGGCTTCCGTCGTGGGCAGCCGCGATGCGGCTGTCGATCACGCCAAATTCCCCGACGGGCCGGAGCACGAACGCGCTCGCGGCGAACACCGTCAGCAGAACTACTCCGATTATCACCCGACGCGACATCTTTCTGCCTGCCTGTATCACCATATTTGAGACGCCTCAGCCCGTTCCCTGCAACGCTCGTCACGTCACAGTTCCACGTCCTGCCATGTCACTTTCCCGACGCGATCTCCTGAAAACCGCGGTTGCCGGAGCCACCATGCGAGGGGCGCTGCTGACGACGATTGGCGGCGCGGCTGCGTCCCCGCAGCAGCCGCGAACGTTCCGCCTGCGCTATGCCCCCCACTTCGGGATGTTTCGCGCCCACGCGGGCGAGGACGTCGTCGCGCAGCTGGAGTTCATGCGCGCCGAAGGGTTCACCGCGCTCGAAGACAACGAGATGAAGGCACGTCCGGTGGCCGATCAGGAGCGGAT